>CALIZI010000381.1 GCA_938028705.1 uncultured Saprospiraceae bacterium
TTCAGCATAGAATTTGGGTCTAATAAAATTTGTACCTCTAAGGTCAGGCGATTGCCGTCTTTTTTTATAATTTTACTTTCCATAATATTTTTTGGCTAAAATAAGACTTTCAAGTTATACATCAAAATGCGGTTGCACCCAAACAATCTATCTCTTTCAAGCATTTCGCAATTCATTACTTTTTCATTACTTTGAGGTCTTAAATATGCTTCAATTTAGAAGTCCATAATTTTATTTATACTTGAATTTGACACTTGTACTTGAACTTAGATATGAGTAGTATATTAAATCAACGCATCATTGAGAACCGTCTAAAAATCGGTGAAATTATTAAAGACCTCCACCAAATAACGATTGATATTGGCAACGAGGAACTCGCCGATACTGTGAGTGACCTGCGTAATCGCATACACGAGCCATTTATGTTTGTCATTGTGGGAGAGGTGAAAGCCGGAAAAAGCAGCTTTATCAACGCACTACTCGAAACCGACAAAGAGGTCTGCAAAGTCGCGCCCGACCCTTGCACCGATACGATTCAACAAATACTTTACGGCGAGGAAGAAAGTACGATTGTGGTCAATGAGCATTTGAAAAAAATACTGTTGCCCGTTGAGATTTTGAAAGAAATTGCGATAGTAGATACGCCCGGCACCAATACGATTTCGGAGCATCACCAAGAGATTACCGAACGATTTATACCGGGTAGTGATTTGATTGTATTTGTATTTGAAGCAAAAAATCCATACCGACAATCGGCTTGGGATTTCTTTGATTATATACATGGCGATTGGCGCAAAAAAATCATTTTTATCCTCCAACAGAAAGACCTCATGGAGCCGGACGACTTGGTGACAAATGAAGAAGGGGTCAGGAAATACGCTATTAAAAAGGGTATTGAAAATCCGAATATTTTTAGTGTATCTGCCAAAATGGAAATCAATGGCAAGGACGATACGGGCTTTCTTCCGGTACGCGATTATATCACTCAAAATATCACAGGCGGCAAAGCTCCTATCCTCAAATTGACCAATAATATCCAAACCTCACGCAATGTAGGTGAGCGCATACACAAGGGCTTACAAATGCGTAATGCACAACTCGAAGCCGACCAACATTTCCGAAAAGACATTCACGAAACGCTTGACCAACAGGAAGTCAGGTCAAATAATCAGATAGATGTATTGGTCGAAAACCTAATCGCAGCCTACGACCGTATTACGATAGAAACAGGGGAAGAACTCAAAAACGGATTGGGTTTTTTCAGCTTGGTGAAGCGTACTTTTTCATCTATGTTTGGTAAGAAAAGTTCGCTCGAACAGTGGCTCGCCGACCTCTCGACCAATATGGAACGCAACCTCAATGATGCCATGCACGAAAAGTTGCAAAGTGGCGTGACAGACATTGCCGACAGCATACAACAGATGGCAAAAATGATTGACCTCAAAATCAGGAACAGCGAAACGATACTAAAAAATAACCACGATATTTTCGGAGATATTGCCGACAGGCGAAGCAGCGTCATGCGTGATTTGCAGGAAGAGTTTTCTAAGTTTATGAATAAAACGGAGAATTTCGTCGGGTCAGAAGTATTTGCAGGGGAACACAACACCGCTCCTAACCTCGCAGCAGGTGGCGGACTTGCCGTAGTGGGCGTGATTCTCGCTACGGTGGCACAAGGAATGGTGTTTGACATTACAGGTGGGATTTTGACGGCTGTGGGTTTTTTGTTTGCAGGTGTGACGGCTCGCTTGCGTCGCAACCAAGTCATCGAAGGCTATACCGCAGAGGTGAACAAAGGCAGGGTAAAACTCGAAACCGAAGTCAGCGACAAACTGAAAGCCTATGTTGCCAATATCAAAAATAAAATTGATGATAATTTCGACGATTTTGATGTCATGCTTGATATGGAAGATAAACAAATCACGACATTGACCGATAAATATGAGCAGATTGAAGTAAGCCTTAAAGCCATGCAGCAAGAATTGGAGGAAGCGATAGACAGTGAACAGTAAACGGAATAAGTATTTGTATTTGAACTTGACTATATGTATATTTGTTGAAATTAAGCATTATAATGATAAAAATTAGTCAGTTATATATACAAAATGTTGGTCCATTTGAGGGAGAAACCTTTGATTTTTCGGTGGAAGAAGGGCATCCTGATATTCATATTTTTACAGGGATAAATGGGTGTGGAAAGACGACTATTTTGCATAGTTTAGCAGCTTCTTTTGACCATTTTGAGGAAGAACATCATCGGGCAGAACATAAATCTAACTTACTTTATAAACGCTTTCATAGTTCATTTTCAACACGCACATGGGAAACTCAGCCTAAGAGTAAAATACAAACTTTACTAACAACAAAAAAAAATGAATTTCACGAAGAAACATCAGCCTATTGGTGTGGAATATGTGGTAATATTCATATGTTTTACGATAGGATAAATGGAAAGTTAGACGACAATTATCAGGTTAATTCGGAAATGAATCATCTTCAACATACTCCTCAATTTTATCCGCTTTCTAAATATAAGAACGCTGCAAAGAAAAAAGAATTGAAAGATGATGAATTTTACTTTGCTGCATTTGGATACTCGGGGTATCGTCTGATTGAATCGGCACAGATAAAACATGTTAATACTGAAAAAGACAATCCTCTTTCACTTGCATTAGAATTTGTTAAAAAAAATGATGAAAGTGGTGATATTTCTAATTGGATAGCATCTTCATATTCAAAAGCAGCTATTGAAGAAACAGAAGGCAATAAAGAATTAGCCATTAAACTTCGCGGAGCTTTAGATTGTCTGAGGAATGGTATCAATGAATTAACAGAAGGCGAATTTACATTTAAAGTCAAAACAAATCCGTGGCAAGTTGTCCTTGTTTATTATGATAAAGAATTAGAATTTGATGTATTACCTGATGGCTTGCGTTCTATTCTAAGTTGGATGGGAGATTTATTGATGCGCTTGGATAGTATTCCGTGGAAAAACAAAAATATTCCTGTAAATGAGCAGCACATCATCCTCTTTTTAGATGAAATAGAAGTCCACCTACACCCGAAATGGCAGTATCAAATCCTACCTCTCACCCGAAAGATTTTCCCGAATGCTCAAATCTTCTTGACTACACATTCTCCGTTCATTATCAATTCGATAGATAATGCGAAAATTCATAAATTAAAACTTGAAAATGGTGTTTCAAAAGTACATGAAACGCGACTTTCCGAAACGGGAGACTCCTATAATTACGTGTACGAACACATCCTCGACACCAAAAATAAATTTGCAGCAGCAACAGAAAAGAAAATTGCAGAATTTGATAAAATTGATGCAGAGATAGTGCGAGGTGATTTTAGAAATGAAGAAAAATTTAAGGAACTTGTCGGTGAGTTGGTCGAAGAAGGCGAGGAAGTTATCACCATGATTAGCTCAAAATTGTATCGGCTCAAAAGGGTCATCGGAAAAGATTATCTTAATGGAAAAAATTGACAGAAAGCCGCTTTCCGAAATTCCTACACTAAAAAAGTTGGAAGAAAATTGGGAAAAATGGGGTATAGAAGGCAAAAAGTGGCAGTCATCAGGCAAGCTATATCTGGAAATCAGAAAACAATTGGAAAACCTGACTTTGGAGCATTGCAGCTTTTGTGACGATTATCCAATTGGTGCAAACTCAACGGAAACCGTAGAGCATTATTTTCCGAAAAAAGAATATTTCTGCTTCACGTATTATTGGAAAAACTTGTTTTATTGCTGTACAAAATGTCAGTCGGAAGCCAACAAACACTCTTTTGAATACACTTTGAAACCTGATAATCCAAATTACAGATTTGAGGATTATTTTTACTATCATATTAAGTCGGGAGAATTACGGGTACTTGAAAATTTAGAGACAGACTCCGATAAATACTTGAAAGCCAATCAGTTCTTAAAGCGTTACGGCATCAATAAAAATCCCAAAAGAACAGCAGCCAGAAAAGCGACCTTTACAAATGTATTGAACAAATTAAAAGTGGCAAACCTTGATGATTTAAGAACCAGAAATGACTTTGAGTTCCGTTATGTATATGACGAAGCCAAACAATTCTACGAACAACAAACCAAACAAAAATGACTTCACCATTTCCCGGTATGGATCCTTATTTGGAAGGCTATCTGTGGCCTGATGTACACAGTATGTTGGCGGCTGTAATTTTAGAGATGTTAAATTTGAAAATTACGCCGAAGTATGTAGCACGTCTTGAGATTAGCATGATACGTGACACCCTACCTACAGAAGACGTAGGCATTATGTACCCTGATGTAGAAGTTATGTTGACCGGTAAAGTTGAAGAACCTGATATACCTTACGCTTCAACACAAGTTTCACCCGTAACAGTAAGCATTCCTACGCTAAAGTCCATTGAGGTAAAAATTCCCGTTGTAGAAGTCAAAGACCGTGCGAATAATCGGCTGATTACTGCTATTGAAATCCTCTCGCCTGTCAATAAACGCGCTCCCGGACTCGTTCCTTATCGTAAAAAACGCGAAGAACTACACCATGCCGGAGTTCACTTATTGGAAATAGATTTATTACGACGTGGAAAACGTTTGGTGCAGCATCCGAAATTACGAGAGTGTCATTATGTTGTTGCCTTGATGAGAGCAACAAATAAAATCACAGACGCATGGGGATTTAACATAACAGACACCGCCCCCGTAGTACCTGTACCATTAGCGGGAGAAGATCCCGATGTGTCTCTAGATTTGGGCGAAGCCCTGAAAACCATTTACAAAAGAAGTATGTATCATTTGTCCATTGATTATAGTGAGATACCTCCCCCGCCTGCATTCAGCGATAAAGAACAACAGTGGATTAAGAATTTAGACTTTGGATAAAATGAGAACCAGAGATTTTTTATAAAATATTTACAATAAACACATTTTAAAATAATTAAACATTAAAAATAATTTAAATTATAAATTTATTTTTTTATTAAAAAAAAACAATGAAAAATATCTTTTTCATTTTTCTCCTTCTCATAGCTATTCTAAGTTGCGATGATGACACGATTGTCTATGAATCCACAGGACAAATTTTAGGTTTAGACCTAGCCGCTTGCCCTTGTTGTGGAGATTGGTTGATTCAAATAGACGGCGAAGAAAGTTTATATCAATTCATCGAATTGCCTGAAGGTTCAGACATTGATTTGACGATAGCCACATTCCCTCTAAATGTACAATTGAATTGGGCATTTTCTACGGGAGCTTGTTCCAATCATATTATAATTGAAGATATTACCCTCTAACGGTTATCTATTTTCCATACAAAGCCTTCCCTGCTTCATAATACTTATCACCTTCTTTCCAAAACAACGATTGAGAAGTATTCCCTATCAATCGACAAGCATATACATAAGATTTAAAAAACTTAAATAAGTAATCATAATCCAGCGTATTCGGACCATCGGCTGCTTGGTGATAGTAGCGATTCACTTCATCATCAAATGCCGTAATACCGAGACTAAACGTAGGTGCAGGCACACCTTTTTGGGCAAAATTGACATTATCAGAGCGGTCAAAAAGCCCTTCTTCGGGCATGTTATCTTTTATGGCGGTCAAGCCGAAAGTGGTGCAGGCTTTTTCAATCAAATTTCGGGCATCGGTGCGCTCCAAACCTATGATAGTAGCTTTGGAAGTATCGTTATATCCGGCATTATCGCTGTTGAAACAATAGGCAACTTTATTCAGTGGAATCACCGGATTGTCGGCATAATATGATGAGCCGAGCAAGCCCTTCTCTTCACCCGTAAAAAAGATAAAAACAGCAGAGCGTTTGGTCGGATATTTAGCGATATTTTCGGCAGCGGAAAGCACCGTTACGCTACCTACCGCATTATCTCTCGCGCCATTATAAATACTGTCACCTTCCACCACTGCGCCTAGCCCAACGTGGTCATAATGAGCCGAATAAATAACATATTCATCCTTCATATCAGGGTCGCTGCCCTCTACTATACCTACTACATTATAGGTATCCACTTTATCAATTTTCATACCTTCCACCTTGATATTTGTCACCAAATCCTTCGTGTTTTTCAAAGCAGCTACGGCTTCTTTATTACCTGCATTCATCCAAATATAAGGGAAATCGTCATTGCCTTCCGAATCGTCCAACATAATCGCCGCTCCTGTAAAATAACGCGCCAAAAAATTAAACGGAATTTGTGTGGATGTATAAATTTCGATATGTGCTTTCGCGCCCTTCTCCTTTGCCCATTTCATTTTTTGCCTTCCGGTAAAAAACCACTCTTGTACATTATTTTGCCCCTCAAATCCACAGAAAGTCACCACGATTTTATCTTTGACATCGGTACTGCTAAAATCCTTTTCTGTACCTCTATCGAGAAAGACAACATTGGCGTTCATATCAATATTATCTCCCTCCAACAACAGAAAATCATCAGGCAATGAAAAATCATACTTGCCAAAAGTCAAAGTACCGGAAGTAGCCGGATAGACGGTTTTCATGGGTACTTTTTGCAGGTAGTCCTGCTGTCCGGCGGGTGGTTTTACACCATATTTCATCAGAGAAGTCGCCAAATATCGCGCAGCAATATCCTGCTCAGGTGAAGGCGTATCACGCCCCTTCATTTCGTCGGAAGCCAGATAATGAATATGTCCTTTTATCTCATTAATGTCCACCGTAGCGGTGGTGAGTTGTTGGTCAGCGTCTTTGGTCAGGGCTTGGGAAGTGCTTACTTTTTTTGTTGCATTACAAGAAAATAAAAACACAGTTATGATAACAAAGCAGATGTTTTTCATCGTTTAAAATTACTTAGTTTGGTATCAGTCCATAGTCGATAATCAATAGTTCAGATCGGACGGATAGCTTTTAATTCTATTAATTTAAATGTTTTTTATAATGTGTTCGCCAAATTAAAAATCACAAATTGAACGTAATGTCATTTCTTTAAGCAATTTCATCATTTGATTAAAATGATTTCTTATATATAATCATATTGCTCTTCGATAATTAGTCATCGTTACATATTTTCCATTTAAGTGTTGAATTCTTTTATTTCTGGGGTATTTTCTTTCGGGTCTGACGGGTTCAAGATGGAATAAAAATAGTCGGTGCAATTCCTCCAGCGTCTGTTTGGCTTCTTGAGGTGGTTTGAGTATTAAATCAAGTATTCTACCTTTGAGTAGACCAACGCCAATGTTTTTATTGAGTGCATACTCACAAGTACGTTGTTCATTAATTTGCTCCAATTCTTCTTCACATTCATCCGTCAAGATACTGTGTAGATTTGTAGTGAAAACAGTGGCGTGAAAATCTTGATAAATCGCCTCTACTTTGTGTCCGCTAAAGTTCTCAATCTGTATTTTATTCTTCCAATAATCAAAATTAGTTTCACTGCCCCAACGTTGAAAATACAGCGGTTTAAAATCTTCATAAGGATATTCTTGTTGGTCAATGAGGCTTGTCACCAAGACCTCAATCGTACCGTCTTCCAAAGGGATTTTCAACAGCCTAACTTTCATAAAGTCTTCTTTATCAACTTGATAGCCTTTTTCTTGAAGGTCTTTAATCGCGCCTTCTGGGGGAGACCATTCTATAATATCATCCTGTTTATCAGACTTCATAAAGTCGTGAATGGGGATATTAAAGTTGGGCGAAGCACGCATCAGAAAGTCCACCCCTTTTTGAAAATGCTCATAGGCAAAGGCATAGCCGATGAACTTCATATCATACAGACACAATACCTTACCGAGCATCGGCATATCCTGTTGAAAACGGTCTAAAAATCCTTTAGCCAAGGTATTTTCGGCAACTTTAATCGGCGCAAGTTCTGCCAAATAATTGATCTCATTGAGTACATCGTAGGCGCATAAGACACGAGCTGTTACCGCACCACGATATTTGCCGAAATGTTTGGCTATTTCACCATCCGGATCTTCAAATAAATGAAGGGTCGAGCCATCTACACCTTGAAGTATAAAACCTTTCCAACGTTTTATAGTATCCTCGTTATCAGTATAATATGAACGTTTTAGCTCATCTGTCCAGTCTTTAAAAAACTGATGTTTGAGTTTGTAACGAGCTTTAGAAAAAGCACTTTTACCACAATAGCCTACACCCAGGTTCATACGACTAAAGAACTCGTCCAACTCCAAACTTAAACTCTTGCGCGGCATGTTGGTTAAAAAGCCCACTATGCGGTCAAATGAGAGTTTGGGTTTACGGCTAAAGTCTTGCGGACGGACACGATACTTGATGTCCGTCTTCGCTTTTTCCAGAAATTCGGATAAGTCCGAGATAATATCTATATTTGTATTAATCATTTTGGTTAGATTAGCTTAATTATATATTTTGACAATGCTAATCTAACCTTTTTTTTGATAATTTTCCGCTTAAGGAAATGACATTA
>CALIZI010000382.1 GCA_938028705.1 uncultured Saprospiraceae bacterium
ATTAACGGGAACTGAGTAAAGGCGTTTAAACTCACGAACTTTTTCCTGAGCGTATGGCTTGGTGTCTCTATTTGACATCCTGCCATAGGGGCGTATTGCCCCGAACTTAAAGTTTAATTATTGGTGTGGGAAATTAGGTAAACCCCTCTTTTTTTAGATTTTTACAAAAAATAATTAATTACTATGTTTTATTTTCATAATAAAATTTATCTAATTGATTATCAATAAGTTACAAATTTAAACCTAATTTCCCAATTTCCTAATTCCCATTTTGTCCAAAGTCCAATTTACTCAAAGGTATCAAATAACTTCGTTTATTCAATTCTTCTTCCGAAAAAACGGGTGGGCGTACATCATAATTGAGTTGTCTTTCTGTTTTTGGTTTTAAAAACTCAGCGGCTAATTTTTTAAATTCGGTCTGAAATGCGCCGAGTTGGTGCTTACCATAAAGCGTGTGTCCGCCCTCGTATCTTTGCGCCCGATATTCTTCATAAGTCGTGGTATATCCGGCATATTCATTGGCATAAGAGGAAATAAATACCTCGTCTATACCGCCCGATTTGAGGGCTTCGCGCAAGGTGGCTTGTAGGCGATTGTGTGCAACCGTTGTGATTTCGGTAGGCAATCCTGCAATAGCAATATTACCTATTCTGATAATTTGTATGGGTAAAATCGTAGGTAAAATCGTATGTTCCTCCATAGCTTTCAACGCAAGGTGTCGTGTTATTTCTTCTCCTACCAAATCCACTTTTCCGCTTTGAGTCAGAAAGAATTTTGTAAACTTTTTTTTGTGATAATTTTCAAATTTAACGCCAAACATACTTTTTTCTTCACCATTGATGACGAGCTTTTTTGGGTATTGATTTTTGAATAAATCGTTTCGATAGCTCCGAAAATCGGACTTCACAAACGGCGAGCGAAGCCTATATACAATTTTACTTGTGGTAGAAAATAGATTTAAGACTCCACGCCCCGGCGCACGATTTTTCCAATAAAACGAACCACTCAAAAACGGCGCACCAAGTATCGGTGATGAAGTACGGGCTTCTTTATGTCCATTCGCATACATCGCATCTACTTCTATATCAGATACATCAACATAAATTAATTCATAATCTATTTCGCCTTGCACTTTGAAGCCTTCCGTATAATTCCTGATAGCCAATGCTTTATCTGCCTGTATTTGCCCATTCCAACGAGCGTGTTTTAGGCTTGTCAATTTATGGTCGTAAGTCGAATCTTCCAATACAATTCGCATTTCGGTTTCAAAGGATTTGGGATTATGCCAATCCGCCGTCATCACATCGCCAGCACCACTTTGAGCAAAAATAGCCACGTCATTTTCCCGCATTTCATCCTCCGCATATTGTGCCGCATAGCCCTTACTCGCCCCATCCACAAAATCGTGGTCAGGACCCACTTCGATAGGATGAACGCCAAACCAATTGATAAATCCCCTTGCATTACCGCTTTCATCCACAAAACTCATCAAAGGCATATTTCTATTGATTGCCAAATGGGTTTCTATACGTTTGTATTTTTTTTGTATATCTTTATTTTTGTTGTATGCTTTTAATGCGCGATTGAAGGCAACGGGAATGTAAGGCTCAAATTTACCTTCCTTAATTTCAATCGTAGAAAGCTCTTGTGATTCAATAGCTTGCAATACAGATTTATACATTCCATTAACTGTAAAGTCCACTAATGCAGGGTTATAGCCCGGTGCAGACATCATATACAAGGCATAGTGCGACATGCCCGAAGCCGCACAATGCGTATGTGAGGCAGTCATCATCAGGCTTGATTCATCAAAATCAGGATATAGATTTTCTTTAATTTTTGCAATTAATCCTGTTCTTAATGAATGAAAAATAGCCCCCAAATCCGCATGTACATAAATGATTTGTTTGTCCGTTGAAGGGTCTTTTATAGCAATTGTCCGACTATAAATTTTTGAAGTAAAACCATTTTTTACATCTATCCGTTGTTCATAATCCCCAAAGCCAAATAAGCCCAAATTATCTTCAATATATGTAATATCTGCCTTGCCATAGCCCACCAAATATTGAGTATTGCTTTGTGCATTTATGTAAAATGTAGTTAAATATAAGTAAAAAATAAATGTGTAAATTAAACGTTTATTGAATTTCATTTTTTGAATTTAAAATTAAAATTGTCAAGATAATCATTTAATATCAGGGCGAATAATATACCCATAAAAATAATTCGTCGGAAACAATTTATACGCATCATGCGTGTGTGCATACCAACTGTTGTCGCCACCTATTCCCATTTGTTTATAATCTATATTTAGGTAAGTTTCGGGGCGTTGAGGTATGTCAATGGAGTGACGATTTTGTTTCTCTGTGCCTTCGTCCATGTCAGCCGTTGTGTGGTGTAATGCGCTGAAACACAGAGGTTCAACACCTTCTATAAGTATGGATTGACGGTCATTTTTTTGTAGTCGAATCCAGCGGGTATCAGTTCGGTAGCCGTTTTCTTGCGGGCGGATGTATGGGTAGTGCATATCTGCCACTGTACGCTCGTGGATGCCGATAAAAGCCCCCGTTTTTCTATCTTCATAATTCTCATAAGGTCCGCGTCCGTACCATGTTACGCGGTTGAAACCTTCGGTGAGTGCCAGGCGATTTCCGATGCGCGGAATGTAGGGCAAATCTTTATTAAAATTCAAAATCGTATTGGTGACGAGCAATGCACCGTCTGCATCGAGTGTGTATTTCATTTCCCAATGCATTCCCTTTGCCGGAAAACTATATCGTGCTACCACGCTCGTAGGGGCAGGGCATGCCCTGCCCCTACGAGCGGCGTTTTTGTGATATTCACTGATATTTTTTTCATTCACTTGAAATACATCTAAAGTCCGCGATTCACTTGATGCCTTCCAGATTTTTGTTTGTGTGGGCATCTGATTGCCAAAATCATTATCAGTGGGCGCACGCCAGAAATCGGGTGTAATGGGTGTATGTAATAATTTAATATTTTTTATAATATAATTATTTAACAAACCTGTTTTTGTGTTAAAAATAAGTGTACAATTTTCATTCGTAATTTTTATTAAATTTTCTTTTATAATAATATTAAAATCGCTCGAATTATCGGGTATAAAAATCTTGACTTGCCCTTGTTGAATCATAAATTGTTCGCTTGCCAAAATATGTCCTTTTTCAAGTAAAGGCTGCTTTTCTGTGGTGGCTGCTTCTATCGTTAAAATGTATTCATTGCTTGTTGTAAAATTATTTTTATAATCAACATTCAGCGTTTTTGATGCCTTTGGCAAAATGCCTTTTAAGGTTTTTTCGCCTTGTGAAATCACCTTGCCGTTTTTGGTCAGGCGATATTCAAATACCACATTATCCAATGAAATAAAATCGTACAAATTCGTCACCTTTATGCGACCCTCCATGAGGTTGACTGCTTCAAATTTGATGTATTGATACACCTTTTTCACTTCGTACAAATGTGGATTTGCTTTGCGGTCAGGCGATACTAATCCATTGATACAGAAGTTGTTATCGTTTTGCAAATGCGCTGCGCCAAAATCGCCACCATAAGCAAAGTAGGGTTTTCCGTCCTCATTTTCTGTCAAAAGTCCTTGGTCCACCCAATCCCAAATATAGCCGCCTTGCAAAGCCGGATAAGCCTCAATGACATCCCAATAATCCTGCAAATTACCGACAGAATTACCCATTGCATGTGCGTACTCGCAGAGAATCATCGGCTTTGTTGGGTTTGATGCAGCGTAGCGTTTGAGTAAGGGAATCGGTGGATACATCGGAGCGTAAATATCGGTATTTTCGTGTGCGTGGGCTTGCTCGTATTGTACAGGGCGCGAGGTGTCTTTTTGTTTCAACCACTCATAACAAGCCTTGAAATTTTCACCGTTTCCGGCTTCATTTCCGAGCGACCAAGTGATGATAGATGGATGGTTTTTATCGCGCTCATACATGCGTTCTATGCGGTCAAGGTGAGCGGCTTTCCATTCCGGCAGATAGGCAGGATGTACCGATGTATCAATCTCGTCTTGATGCTCTGCACCCATACCATGCGTCTCGATATTCGCTTCATCAATCACATAAAAACCCAAGCGGTCAGCCAAGCGATAAAAGATAGGCGGTTGCGGATAATGACTGCACCGAATGGCATTTATATTATGCGCTTTCATCAATTGTAAATCTTCCAATATACGTTTTTCGCTTACAACATGTCCTGTAATAGGGTCGTGTTCGTGCAAATTCACGCCTTTGAACGTGACGGCTAGACCATTGATGAGCAATTGCGCGTTTTTGATTTCGATACTACGAAAACCTACATCGAGTGAAGTGGCTTCCAATTCTGTACCTTCATTATCAATGAGCGTGAGGAGTAATTTATAAAGATTTGGGGTTTCTGCCGTCCACTTTTTTACTTGTGGAATACTCGTACAGGCGACTTCAGTCGCCATGTCCGGTACAAATTTATTTTTGACATGGCGACTAAAGTCGCCTGTACGGGTTTCTTGAAAAATAATTTTTTCTCCATCTAATAATTGTATATTTAAGTTGTAATAATTTGCATTTTGTGTGGCTGTATTACGTAGCGTTGTTGTCAGTTTGAATGTACCGTCTTGATAATCGTTTTCCAAGCCAGATTCTACTTTGATGTCGTCAATTGCCACATTATCAGTCGTATAAATATACACTTCTCTATCCATGCCACTCAATCGCCAGAAATCCTGCCCTTCAATATAGCTCGCATCTGACCAACGATAGACAGCCACCGCAATTTTATTTTTACCTGCATTTACATAATCAGTAATATTGAATTGTGCAGGTGTTTTGCTGCCTTGACTGTAGCCGACCCACTCGCCATTGACCCATAAATACATCGCACTCCGCACTGCACCAAAGTAGATAAATACGTCTTTTCCCTGCCAATCTTGCGGCATTTCAAATTCCTTTATGTAGCTACCAACAGGATTGTAGTCGTGTGGAATGTGTGGAGGATTTTTCGGAAATATATATTTTACATTGGTATAAATCGGCAGCCCGTGACCTTGTAATTCCCAATTGCCGGGAACGTTGATGTCATCCCAATTTGAGGTGTCATAGTCCATTTTGTGAAAATCGACGGGTCGGTCAGTGGGTTTTTTGACCCAATTAAATTTCCAAGTGCCATTTAATGAAATCTGATTTGGATTGTGGGTGTTGTCTTCCGATTTGGCACTTTCCGCATTCGCATAACGGGTGAAATGCGCCTTGGGTGCTTCACGATTGATGTTGAAGATTTCGGGATTTTCCCATTCGGGAATCTGACTATTGGTCATCATAATTTTCTTTTTTATCAATACAAAATGATAACCAAAAGTATAGTTTTTAACTTGATTTATTATTGTACTTAAAAATATTTTCTAAGCCATGCTACACAGAATGACGAACGCCAATCTCTTAGTGGGAAGGCTACCTGTGGCATAGATTGGATTGTTTTATTTGAGATAAATTTAAATGTTTATTTTCGTGAATGAATTGCGTTTTATATATTTGCACAAATAGCAAGTAACTTTGATAGGAACAAATCTTTCAATTTAGCTTCCTAAAAATTATAAAAAAAATAATATATTGACATTTTATGACTATTGTGTAAAATGAACCCAAAACAAATTATAAGAGATGCTCTCTTAATCACACAGTAATTTTTTTTAAAATAAAAGAACAATTTAAAAATGAAGCCGATATTTGACTCAACAATATTTGAATTACTTAATGAAAGATTAAATAAGTTAGAATCTTATTTTGACGCTGATGTACTGTTTTACTACGGTCCGATTACGGATTCATTAGACAAACCATTTAGAGATGTAGTTGAGGAACTAAAAAGAGACGCTAATAAAAAGACTTCACTTTTTATTATATTGAATACACCCGGTGGCAGTGCTGAAACAGTTGAAAGACTCGTTAAAATTACTCGACATCATTACAAAGAAGTCCATTTTATTATACCTGATGCAGCCTATTCAGCCGGTACTATTTTTTGTATGTCAGGCGATAGTATTTATATGGATTATTCTTCCTCATTAGGTCCGATAGACCCACAGGTATATAATGGTAAAAATTGGGTTCCGGCATTGGGCTATTTAGATAAAGTGGAAGAATTAATTAAAAAGTCCTTAGCCGGTACAATTTCACAAGCAGAATTAATAATGCTCAGAGAGCAAGACTTAGCTATGTTGCGTAGGCACGAACAGGCACGAGATTTAACCATTGCGTTATTAAAAAAGTGGCTCGTGAATTATAAATTTAAAAATTGGGATACTCACAGTTCAACTAATTTACCCGTAACATTGTTAGAAAAAGAAGCGAGAGCCACTGAAATTGCAAGAGATTTGGGAGACAACAAAATATGGCACTCACATGGACGTTCAATAGGGATTAAAGCTCTAACAACTATTCTGAAATTAAAAATTGAGGATTATTCGAGTGACCCGAAATTAACAAAACTTATAAGAGATTATAATGATTTGATATGTCAATATATATCAAGAAATGGTGGTGAAATGTTTTTTCATACCAGAAAATTTATCTAAATTTAGAAATATGGAAAATCTGACAGATAAACTTAGTGAGATTATAAAGGAAATAGAAGCCAATCCTAAAACTGACCAAATTAAAAAATTTGATGATGCTATGGAGAAGTTTTCAATACTTGATTTGCCTAAAAAAACTGATTATAGCTTTCCACTTATTGATACTTTAGGCAAAAGAACTTATGCCTCTTTAAATAAGATTAAGATGTCTAAATAAAACACATGTAAACTATAATTATGTGATTATTTGAAAACTAAGGATAAAAAATTAACGATTAAAATTTTCATTGATAATCGTAATTTTATAAAATAACAAAAATAGCTATGTTTTTTAGTGAAAAATAATTAAACAAAAAAAGATACGTAATAATTGGATAAAAAACAATTTTGGGTAGATTTTCAACGAGCTACGCAAAAGCTACATTTTAACTGTAATATTTTTCGTTTCTCATAAATGATTGATTAACAACAATTTGTAATTTCGTGAGTTTCTGGAAACGATCACTTCTCCTGTGTTGCTTCAAACACACAAACCGCTAACTTTGCAAAAGCGGGCAACTGCCGATTCACCGATGTCTTCACCGAATCACTACCTGATGCACTCATATATTGCGCCAACACAAAATGCGTGGGTTGGAAGCACCACATATAGGTATGTCAATTCAAAAAATACCCAAACTCCTCCAATCGCCTCTTAAATTTCGGCAAATTTTTGTGGCTCACAATGACGTGGTAGCCCTCCGCTTTCAGACAAATTTCCTGCAAATAAGGGTCTTTGGCAATGAGTTGTATCAGTTCTTTATTTTTATTAGGAATATGAAAAACCCTAATATCGCTGACCGTTTCCAAAGGGTTGATTCTGCCTTTGAGGGCTTGGAAAAAACGCTGCCAATTATCAGGAATATCTGCGCTGACAGATGTTTTGAACGTATCAATTTTATGATTCAATTGAGTTCGACTGACCACGCCTCGCAGAAAAAAATCGGCTTCGGTACGGAAGCGATTGGGGCTGACCCGCTCGGTAAAAGGTTCTAAAATCAGCGGCGAAATCATATCGTTTTCATCAATGATGACAGTAAGAGAATCTTCCGAGAGGCGAATGGTTGTTTTGGTCAGTGTACCGGACGATTCGTAAGTTGATGTTTTTTCTAATGCGTAAGCACCCAATTTATTGATGCGTATATATTTTAATCCGTCGTAAGGTGATTGTGCGGTTTTGCCCATGATGGCTACATTGGGCGTATCGTAGGCAATATCCAACAAACCGTAAGCAGCAAACAAGTAACAAATCCCCTTGAGATAAGGCACTAATATCGAGCGATGATAACGCTCTTTGGACACCCATTTTTTACTCGAATATTTTCCATGCCCTTCATCGTCAAAATACTCATAATACAAATTCCCGGCTTTGCTCGTCGAGATAGGCTCGATGCGATAATCGCGATATTTAACAAAACTCACAATATTCGAAAAAGCCAGCCACACACCAACGGGCATTTCCTTAAACATCAATAAGGTTTTCACTTCGCAGTCTTGTAGCCTGTCGCGCCGCGCACGATTCATGCCTTTGAGATAATTTATAATACCATGTCCGCTCGAAAAATTATTGATAAAATGGTCGCAGGTCAATTCCTTCAACTGCCCGGCAATATCCGTAGGCACTACCGCATGTCGCACCGCCAAAATCAGTGATGCCAACAGACCGGTTCTCAGATATTTCAGACTTTTTTCTTCACTTTCAGGGAAAAATTCTTTGAGTTCGAGCTTGCGCTGCATCTTGCCGTAAGTGCTGGCGATCGGTACGCCTTTATTGTTGCTTTTGATTTCGCCCCGCCTTCTGTAAGCCACAATGCGCGGCAGGTCTGACAAAATATCCTGTTCGCCTTGATACACATAATCCGTTGGTTCTATTTTGGCGATAGGTTCGAAGGCAGCCCCTTTGGGTGGCTCGGAAAATTGCATCAGATAGCTACGCACTTCCTTCGGCAAAAAAAGCGACATCTCCGGTATCGCCTGCCCATAAGCATGGTGGATCTGTCTGGCAAATATCCCAAATTCGGGCTTTATTCTGTAAGTTGGCACCGAGTAGGTGTAGCGACTTTTCGATTTATCGTAAATGCTAATGTCAAACCGTTCTTGTATTTCCTGATGCGAGAGTTCTTTCACCCAAATCAATTCATCCAAAATAACACGCACCTCATCCACCAAAATTTCTTTATAAGCCTCAAATAATATTTTGTTTTTAAACGGAATAGATATTAGCGTTGTCAATAATGCTTTATTCAAAGTTTTCGCATAAGCCAAATCAATCTGAAACTTATCAATACCTTGTTCCTCACAAAGTGCTTCATGCTGCCGCACAAACATAGATGTCGTAGCCTTCAATGCCCCCGATAGTTCTTGCTTGTTGTAAATCGTATCAAGAATACGCATGAATGTTTGTTGATTATCCAAAGTGTATATAATGGTTAATGATTAACGGTTAATGATTAATGTGATTTAGGTAAACGACATTATTAGTCAAGTATATTATTTTATAATAAAAAATATTTATAAATATTTAATTTTTAATAAAAAATAAATTATAAAATAATTTTAATTAAAAAAAATGATTATGTTTGGTGTAAATGACGAAATAATTATGAAATTAAATTAATTAAATATTTTTTAATTTTAATAAAAAAAATAACTAATAATCAATTGCTGACGATTTAAAACCGAGTTTCCCAATTTCCTATTATGTCTAGTCTGATTCCAATGCAAATAACGAATGAATGAGTAAAGAAATTCACGATAATAAATACCCAAACTCCTGCAAACGCTTCTTAAATTTCGGCAGGTTTTTATTACTGATAATGACGTGGTAGCCCTCCGCTTTCAGACAAATTTTTTGCAAATAAGCATCTTTGGCAATGAGTTGCAGAAGTTCGCGATCATCTTCCGGGATTTGAAATATTTTGTTATTTCTGACGAGTTTTAGAGGGTCAATTTTACGTTTGAGTTCTTGAAAAAACTGTTCCCAATTTTCGGGAATATCTACTTTGACAGATTGCTTGAATAAATTAATTTTATCATCCAATTGTTTCTGATTACCAACAGCTTTGAGGAATATCCCTGCATCGGTACGGAAGCGATTAGGGCTGACACGCTCGGTGTAAGGCTCCAGCACAACGGGTGCGGTAGTGTCACTCTCCTCTGCAATAACTGTCAATGAATTTTCGGAAAGTCGAATCGTAGATTTATTGATAGCTGCGGGTGCTTCGTACCTTGCTTCTATGCCGAGTATAAATGCCCCCAACTTTGTCAGGCGGATGTATTTCAGCTCATCATAAGGTGATTTTGCAGTTTCCCCTAACTCCGAAACATCGGGCGTATCGTAGGCAATTTCCAACAAACCATAAGCCGCAAACAAAAAACACGTTCCTTTTATAAAGGGATTGATGAAGGTAGTATAATATTGACTTTTAGTTATGTAACGTTTGTCCATATATGAACGATATTCTCCTTCAACTTTATACGTATAATGCAATTTACTACTAACAGTGCTTTCCCGCAACAATTTTACATCAATAAAATTATATTTGATATAAAAAAATACATTCTTCATACTGACCCACTCGTATTTGGGCAGGTCTTTTAGCATATAAAAAATTCCGGCTTCCACCTTTTCATTTACATAATATGAATCTATATATCCTGTACCTTTCAGATACGTTATGATGCCATGCAAACTACTGTAAAAGTTCCGATAATTATCCTTCATTAAATCCTTCAGTTGCTCCACCGTATCTACACTCACCGTTGGTTTTTTTAGCGTAGTGACCAAGCCCGCCAGGAGTGTGGTACGCATGGTTCGCAGTTGTTTATCTTCGGCATCGGCATAAAATTCCCGGAGGTTGAGTTTGCGTTGCATTTTGCCGACAGTGCTGGCTTGTACCTTACCCTTTGAAGTGGTTTTTATCTGTCCTTGTCCGGCATAGGCTATCACTCGCGGCAGTTCGAGCAAGATATCTTGTTCACCGGAGTAGGTGTGTTCGGTAGGTTTCGGGTCAACCGGATTAAAGTGCGCTTCTTCCGGTTTTTCGTAATAATCGCTTAGTATTTCCCGCATTTCGGCAGGCAGATACAGCGTAAAATCCGGTTTCTGATTGGGGCTGTAATAATAGGTCGAACCGCGCCATTTGAAAAAGTGAAATTCGGGTTTGAGTTTGTAATTATAATTTTTGCGTCCATTGGCATACACAAAAGTTTCGGTATCGTAAATTGTCACCTCAAATTCCTTTTCGATTTCGTCATTTGTCAGTCGTTCTATCCACACCAATTCATCTAAAACCACCCCAACTTCAGGAGGTAATGTATCCCGAAATGCCTGAAATAATTTATTGGAAGCAAACGGAATCGCACAAAGCATCTCCATTTTAGTTTTATTTAACTTCTTCTTTCCCAAGTCAATAAAAGTATGACGCACACCTTCTTCTTCGCAAAGTTCACGATGTGTTTTCATAAATTGCTTGACGTATTTTCCTATTCCTCTCTCCAATTCTGCAAGGCTGTAATAACGCCCTATTATCGCCTGTACTCTATTTTCTGTATTTCTATTTATCATATTTGTACTGACGGTTTTAAACGTCATCTGAATTTTATTTTATATTTAATTAAAATACGTAATAAACGTAAAACGATTTATAAAATCGGATAAGTTTATCTGATTGGTTGACACTTCATACGATATTAATTTTACACAAAATATAAGTGAGCCGTTTGGTAAACTTTTCAAGTTTGCTAAACGTGGGTAGGGTACTTAAATTTTTAATTGGCTAAAAATCAGCACTTTACTTCTCCGATAGCTATCGGAGACCAAACTCTTTGAAGTTTAGTAAACGGAGGTCTAAATTATTTTTTCAAAATCAAATTCTAAAAGTGTCAACTACTTTTATGTTTTAAATGAACTTGTCTAAAATCGTTTTATGTTCTCTCTAAAATTTTATTTTATATATTTTTATTTTATTAAAATTTTAAAATAATATAGAATGATACGACACAAAAAAAACGGTTTTTTTAGCCCAAAATAAACTCCACATCTTCTTCCGTCATAGATTTGAGCGATGCGCCATCGGATGAAATCACATTGTCGAACAGTTCTTTTTTCATCTCTTGCAATTTCAATATTTTTTCCTCAATCGTACCTTGCGTAATCATTTTATATGCCAATACTTTATTCTTTTGCCCGATGCGGTGAGCGCGGTCAATTGCCTGATTTTCAGCGGCTACATTCCACCACGGGTCGAAAATGAAAATGGTATCTGCGGCGGTCAGGTTGAGTCCCGTACCACCGGTTTTTAGGGTCATCAGGAAGGCGCGGCAGTTGGGGTCGTTTTGAAAACGCTCGACGAGACTCTGCCTGTCGCGCGTTGCGCCCGTCATACTCACAAAGTCGATGCCCATACTATCGAGTTGCTCGCCGATGAGTTCGATAGCCGCAAGGAAGTTCACGAAAATCAAGGCTTTATGCCCGTTGGCGATAGCGTCCATGAGTTGGTCTTCGAGGAGTTCGCGTTTGGGCGAGATGATTTTGCCGTCGCTGAATTGTTCTGGTGTGGAAGCGATTTGTCGTAACTCACTCAAGGCTTGAAAGATGAAAAAACGCGACTGTTGCATTCCGCGTGTAGCAATAGAAGTTTCGATAGCGGCTTTGTAAAATGCACGTCTTTCTTCGTATAATTTCTTCTGTGCGTCCGACATTTCGATGTACAAAGTCTGTTCGATTTTATCCGGTAAATCATCCAACACATCCTTTTTTAGGCGGCGCAAAATGAAGGGATAAATCTTTTTTCGCAATTGCAAAATCGCGTCTTTATCATTGTGTTTTTGGATAGGGGTGAGGTAATTTTCATTAAATTTTTGGAGTGTACCAAACATCGCCGGATTCAAAAAACGAAACAGCGAGTACAGTTCGCCCAAATTATTTTCAATCGGCGTACCACTCAGCGCAAGGCGGTGCGTAGCATTGAGCAACATGGCTGCCTTGGTGGTTTGCGCCTGTATATTTTTGATATTTTGAGATTCGTCGAGTATCACATAATGAAATTTTTGTTCTTTAAATTGCTTAATTTCAATACGCATAATAGCATAAGTTGTAAAAATCAAGTGGGCTTTTTTGGCGGCTTTCATATCGCGTGTGGCGGCGTAGAAGGTGTAGGTTTTGAGTTGCGGCGCAAATTTTTCGACTTCTTTTTCCCAGTTAAATAATAAACTTTTGGGCATCACTACGAGCGTCGGTTTTTTCTCTGCCGGATAATCGGTGGCGAGTATCGCAATGGCTTGCAGGGTTTTCCCCAAGCCCATATCGTCGGCAAGGCAACCGCCGAGTTTGTTGTCGTGCAGATATTTGAGCCACTTAAAACCGTCCTTTTGATAAGGGCGCAATTTGGCATTGAGTTCGGGTAGTCGGTAGCGTTTTTTACCGATGTCGTTGAAGCCTTCAAATACTGCCCGCGACTTTTCAAATTTCTTGGACGTGACCTTATCTTCAATCAATTCATCTACCAGTGGCAAGTCGAAAAAACTCACCTGCACTTTCTTTCCTTTTTGTTTAAAAATACGCTCTAAACGCCGCAAATACGTTGCATTCACGAGGGCATGTGCGCCACTACTCAGGCGTACATAATTATTTTTTCTAAACTGTTTAATGGCATCAAAAAGGTCGATTTTTTCACCTTGAAAATCCAATTCCACATCGCCTTCTAAGAAATCAATGCCCGATACCAGATTGACATTTAAAGTGGGGGGAATGGCAGTGATTTTGTAAGATTTCAGCTTTTCCGAACCAAAAACTTCGTATTGTAATAATAAATTTGGTAATTCATTATATATAAAATTGCCTGCAACTTCTTTTGGAATAATAAATAAATCATCTTCCAAAACGACCTCTACACGCTCGCCTTTTTTGCCTTTTGGCGTGTGTCTTTTCAGCAATTTGCCAATTTCGCGGATGACTTCTTCTATCGTTTCCTGTTCGACATATTTGACGACAATTTCGCGTTCCAATTCGTTGATTTCTGCATAACGATACAAATCAAATTGCTCCAAAACGCTCACATCCATATTGGGCAAGGACTGTCCTACACGCATAAACAGGGCATCATCCACATCTACCCGTTCAAAAATCAAAGCAGGTTTTGCATAGACTTTATCAGAACTATCGCGCATTTTGAAATCCTGATAAACGACTTCTGTATTGTCCAAATATGAAAACAATAAGGACAAATATATCGGTATATCTTCTTCTTTAATTTCGGTATTAAAAAATGACAAACTACGAAAACCACTACTAAGTGGCTGAATTTCAATGAGTTCGCGTCCAACCAAAATCGTATTTTCATTCAAAAATTGAAAGTCGTCGTATTGTTTTTCTCCATATACCAATTGAATATTACCTTTCCAACGGGGTGTTTTTGGGGCAAGTTTACTTTCTGCCTCTATGGGCATGAGCATGATGCGGATGTGTCCGATACCTGTGGTGAAGGTGAGTCGTTGGTTGTCTGCATTGACCACATTTTCTACGCGCCGGAGTTGTTCTATCAGGTAATCGTATTCTGAAAAGTATAATTCGTTGCTCGGTTTTTCCCAATCAATAACAAAGCTGTTTTTGTCTTGAATTTGCTCTACCGAGCGCAATAAATTTCGCTCTGCGCCACTGTATGCGAGGTAGTTGGCTTCGATAGGTTTGCCCTTGCCGTCCACTACTTTGAGGTAGGCTCCGTAGTCGTCGGTCAGTATTTGAAAGTAGATTTTCGGATGTGTTCGCGCCTTGCCGTCAAAGGTTTTTTTGCGCCGAAAATGATTGAAGATGTCGGTAGCTTCCATGTGGCAAAATTAGGGATTATATGAGGAAAATTGAAGTATTTGAATGACGATTTGCAAAATCTTTTTATGTTTATTATGTATTTTAATTAAAATGATGTTTTCAAAAAATAACTTAATTGGAGAACACAGCATATAACAAGGGTGACTTTTCTCCTCAAAAATCTGTATTTTTACAGTAAAATAATGAAATATGGCTGTTCAGACACAAACCATACCGCAGGTAGAGCAACACGGAGGCGTGCATCGCTTCACGATTGCGGAGTATCATAAGGTACTCGAAACGGGGATTTTTGAGGGGCAACGTACCGAATTGCTTGATGGCGAAATCATGATTATGAGTCCAATAGGAAATCCACACCGTACTATCGTTATTAGATTATTGCGTAAGCTTAATGCTACACTTGGTCAGCTATATACTTATGTAAGTCAAAGTGCTGCCCAAATTGCCGAACACAATGAACCCGAACCGGATGTGGTCGTAGCAAAATTCAGAGAGGACGACTATGCAGGCATAGCACTTGAGCCTAAGGATATATATCTGATTATCGAAGTTGCCAAGAGTAGCCTTAGCACTGACAGAAAGAAAAAAAGACTCACCTACGCTAATTTCAACGTTTCCGAATACTGGATTGCTAATCTAAAAGACTTCCAAATCGAAGTTTTCAAACACCCCAAAGACGGCGATTATCAAGTGAAAGAAATTTATAAAATGGGTGATTCGGTGACTTGCGGGGAGATTGATTTTATGATTTCGGTGGAAGATTTGTTTAAGTATTTGAAGAAGAAATAAGGAACGTTTGTTATGTTCATTCAAACAAATCTTCCAACTATAAATGATATGGACAATCTGTACAACGACTTAGCGAAGGTCTATGAAGCCATGTATCACAGCTTTATTGATTATCAAGAAGAGTACGATTTTTACAGCACGATACTTAAAAAATACAACAAAAAAAGCATCTTGGAAATCGGTAGCGGAACGGGAAATTTGGCAGGACATCTTGTACAAAACGGCTTTGATTATACGGGCTTGGATCTTAGTCAGGCTATGGTGGATTTGGCGAAAAGTAAAGTGTCGGCGGGTAAATTTGTACAGGGCGATATGCGTTATTTTAAGTCGGAAAAACCTGTCGAAAGTATCCTGGTTCCTTCGCGTACTATCAATCATTTGCTGACCGGAGAAGATATAAATACCACTTTTTCATGCTTTCATCACAACCTGCAACAAGGCGGAATCCTTTGCTTTGATTTTATTGATGCGGGGGAGTTTATGCCTTTGATTTGGGGCGGTAAAAAGGTGATGCACGAAGCGGTCTTTGAAGATACCTATTACTGCCGCGAGAGTATTTGGACACCCACCTTGGAGCATGGTATGGATTTTAATTGGACTTCTTTTTATTTTAAAAAAGAAAATGAACAACTCATCAACATTGGTGAAGACAGTACCCAAGTCAGGACTTTTACGGTGCAGGAAATGGAGATTTTTTTGAAGGTACATCATTTTACGGTAAAGGAAATAACCGCAAGGACTTCTTATGCTTTCCCGACTTATGTGGTGGTAGCGGAGCGGGATTGACGAGAAATTTGAGGTCTGAAATTAGCATTTAGAACATGCTAAAAATCCTTTATAAATAAAATTTTCTGTATTTCAATTCTATTAGCTTGCCAATTTTTTATTTTTAATATAAAATGTTAATTAATATTTATTTTGATTTAAATAATTGATTATGAATTATTTAAATTTAAAAATAATTATTAATACATAAAACATAAAACCTTAAAAACACTTCATAGCATTATAATTTTTTGAATAAACAGTCCTTTTTGCATTGAAAAAATGATGCACCTTTGTATTGTCAGGATAAGGTCTAAAAACACCTTATTGCATTTTTAACAAAAACAAAAAACGGCAATATGAAAAAAGGTATCCATTTATTTTCCGCATGTATGCGTACAGATGCGTACATGCAAATTCACACATATACAACACCCCAAGCGGTGCGAAGCAACCTGTGACCTCTATACAAAAAACGCACCTTCCCCTTAAAGTCCGATATCCACACTTTTTAAACGCCCTGCCCCGCTTTTGGGGTGGGGTTTTAACACAAAAAAAATATGAAAAACACAATCACTCACCTATTGTTGTATGTATCTGTATGCCTTGTAAGTGTGCAAGTACATGCACAGGACGTTACAACGGACAATCCGCAACAAAGCGTATTCATTGAAATACTCGGACAGGGCGGACTCGCTACTTTCAATTACGACCGACGCTTCACCAACTCCTCCGACGGACCCGGTTTTCGGATAGGGGCGGGCTATATGAATGTCGGCAAATTTGAAGGTTATACTATACCTGTCAGTCTGAATTACTTGCTCGGCAGACAAGGCAAATACTTTGAACTCGGCATGGGCTTGACCTACGGAAAAATCGGTTTGATAGACCGCTACGACAATGAAGCCCGACTTGCCGCCACCATGTTTGTCGGCTTTCGCTATCAGCCCCCGCAAGGTGGTTTCAACCTGCGTGCAGGACTCTCGCCCTTCTTCGGAAACATCAAAAAAGCCGATGCTGAAAATGAAGTTTTCTTTATACCGCATTATCCGGGCATTTCTTTCGGGTATTCGTTTCCTTAATTTTAAACATCAACTTTTGTATTTTAATTTTAAATTATGTGTAAAATATTAATTAATAATTTTTTTAAGTTAAATTAATTTTAAATTTATAATTGTATTAAAATCAAAATTTTAATGCAAAAATAATTATAGTGCAAAAGTTGAATTAAACATGCTCTTAACTTCAATTAGTAATTTTAAAAATATGAAAAATCAAAAAGACCTATTCGCACATTGCCTGATTACAGCCTTATTATTTACGCTGATATTCGGTGGATGTGGTCGCAGGCCAATGACTACGGGTACAAGCGGAGAATATAATCCACCACCATGCGCCCGCTACAATCATGGCACAGTACGTTACGAAAATATCTCTAAAAATGTGGTTCGTATCTCTTGCAAACGGATACACAACGACCTCGTTCTCAACCCGCGAAGCTCTATGGAAATACAACGTATCCCCGCCGGAAGAAACTATAAAGTGACCTACCAAGATGTAGGCAAAAGAAAAAGCAAAACCCGATATGAAACTTTCTACGTGAATACTTGTGAGACGGAGGCGGTGACTTTGCGATAAAAAAACACCTTCCCCTTAAGCGCGATATCCACACTTTTGAAGCTCCCCGCCCCGTTTTGGGGTGGGGGTTTATTGGTTAAGTACGTAAATTCGTCAGCCGTTCACCGTCCACCGTTAGCCGTCAACACAGTACCGACGGGACCTACGGGAATGACCTTCGTTTTTTTACGTAACATGATATAACCAATCGCCAATAATGCCAGTATCAGTACCGCCGCAATCCACATAAAATCTTCTATCAAAATTTGAATTTCGAGGGGTAGCATATTATTGTATGCCATGCAGGATGCCCAATAATAAGGATGCGCCGTTTTCGAGTTGACGTAGTTTTCGGACAGGTAATCAAGTTTGGCTTGGCGGAGGGCATCGCCTTTGGGAGCTTTGTTGCTAAGGTGGCGATAAAAGCGTTTCATTATATCTTTTGACGCAGTTTTATCGGTGGTCCAATGGGCGGTGATGACACTTTCACTGTCTTTACTCAAGGCTTGTGTCATAGCGGTGATGCCTTCACCTGTATTTATTTTATCTATATCTGTATTGCATGAATTGAGGACGACCATAGAGGCATCCATGTCTTGTTGGTATAATGATTTTACGTCAATAAGATGCTGATTATCAATTAGATAAATGCCGGACTGTCGGATGTCTGTATCTGATATTATACCATTCATAGCAAGGTGAATGATGTCGTAATCATCCATATTTTGTTGTACATCTGATAAGGCATTTTCGGAAGTAATAAGTACATCACCATCTAATTTTCGGTTGAGTTGTGCCACTTCGTCACGACTGTCGGGGTCGGGATAGGCAATGCCCAGAAATTGCTTACCAATATTGATAGGTAAACCCTTATAATGACTTGCCAACTCAGTAGCCGAATAGGTATAACTGATACTTGTTTTTCGTAATAAATAGGGGAGTGTTTTGAAATCGGGCTTGGGAACTTGCTGGGTGACTAAGACCTCAAAGGGAAGATAATGCAAAATACCATCGGGCGCAATAACACATTTTTGTGGCAAAGAAACAGGCAGCAAATAGGTATATAATTGGTAAGCAACTTCCGCAAATTTACTTGCGTCATTAGAAGGTGTACTAACCAACCGCATGAATTGTTTTATTTTTTTTTCTAATGTAATATCGCGTTTTATTTTTTCTAACTGAATAGTGGTATTCGTAATTTTAAATAAAAAAATACTTTCCTCGCCAATCAGATATTCCAAAAAAGCAACACTGTCTTTGACGACTTTATCTCGTAATTCATCAAGTTGAATGATTTTAATATTTGATTTTACAAGATTAATTTTTTCGCGTAAATGATTGATTAGTAGTGCTTTGCATTGTTCTGTCCATGCAAAAGCCTGTTCGAGGTATTTGTCATTTTTTGTTTTTTGAAAAATGGCTTCTGCGCTGTGTATGGCTTTTTCGTAGAAGCGAATGATTTGTTGGCGTGTGAGGGATTCATGTTGAATGAGTTGCAAGGCTTCATCAAGTTGTTGTATTGCGGATTCATCTTCACTTTGCTGCATGAGTCCATTTGCCTGTGTATATAAGGCATCAGTGAGCGAATCAAAAGATTGCGCGGATGATGGTGGAAGTTGGTAGAGGATACATAGGAGCAACAAGAAATGATGACGATACATTAGCATAGTGATTAGTGATGAATTGCCTAGACCATTAAAATTACAACTTTTTTGGTGAAATGAAAAATATTTTAATTCAATACATTTTCTTGGAGACGCACAAAATAATATCATGCGAAATTCGATTTTTTACATATAAAATATTAACTTTACTGATGAAAATATATATTTATCTGATACAAATATTTAAAATACACCATGACATCAACTCAATACCCTCCGGTAGTTAAAGGTGGATTACCTTTGGTCGGACATGCGGTTTCTTTCCTAAAAAAACCTTTGGACTTACTCAAAAAAGGCTATGAGGAACATGGCGATATGTACACGCTGAAACTCGGCAATGACAATGCCGTCGTAATGCTCGGACCTCAACACCACAAATTTTTTTTCAATCAAACCGATAAGTTGTTGGATATCAAGGAAGGCTACCCGTTTTTTGTCCGAATGTTCAACGAGCATTTCTATTTTCTTGGAGATTACGAAAGCTACACTGCACAGAGAAGCCTGATTATACCTTGCTTCAAAAACACGCAAATGCCTGATTATGTGGATATTATGTTGTATGAAACACACCGTTTTATGCAAAAAATCGGTGACGAGGGTGAGTTTGACCTATTGAGCGAGTTTGGTCCTTTGGTGATGAATATTGCGGCACATTCTTTCCTTGGCAAAGACTTTAGGGAGAAACTCGGAGTTGGGATTTTTGATGATTTCAGAGAATTTTCGGAAGGTATGGATCCTGTTCTTCCGGGTTGGTTGCCTATACCCAAATTTATGAGAAGTCAAAAAGCGAAAAAGAAGTTGCATGGCATACTCGGCAAACTCATCAAAGAAAGAAGGCAGAGCCCGGTTGAAACCAGAGATTTTCTGCAAACCTTATCCGAATCTACCTACGAAAACGGTAAAGCCGTTGAAGATGAAGTCCTTATCAATTTGATTCTTTTACTCGTATGGGCAGGACATGAGACCACTGCCGGACACATCAGTTGGGGTTTGATAGACCTTCTCCAAAACCCGACTTTTACGGAGAAACTTCTTGCTCAACAACAGGAAGTATTGGGCAAAAAACTACACCTCACTATGGACGACCTCAAACAACTCAAGCATATTGACCATGCCTTGAAAGAGACAGAACGCTTGCATCCGGTGGCTTACGTACTGTTTAGGTCAGCCAACGAAACTTTTGATTATAACGGCTATACGATTCCGAAAGATACTAAAATATTTATAGCACCTTGGGTAGCTCATCTCATGCCCGATGTCTTTGAACAACCGAATCGGTTTATGCCGGAAAGATTCGCTCAAAAACAGGAAAACTACAGTCTTGTCGGTTTTGGCGGAGGCGTTCATCGTTGTGCAGGAGTCAATTTTGCCTATCTCGAAATGCGTGTATTGCTGACCATTTTATTACAATATTACGATTTTGAATTAATGAATAAAGACCCTCAACCATTGAAAGGGGCTAAGACGAAATGGCCTGAACCTACTAAAGTCCGTTACAAAAAAAGAGCTAATGCCGTTAACTTGGCAGAGGGGATAACTATCGGAAAATCAGTGACTAACAAGTGTCCATTTCATTAATTTTAGCCAAAACCATGAACCAAACCAATATACTCCTGACAGGTGCATCCGGTACTGTCGGTTCTGAGGTCTTAAAGATTTTGTGCAAAGATTTGACCGCATATAATGTCACCGTATTTGATATAAAATCCAAAAAATCACAACAAATATTTTCACCATTTAAAAATAAAATAAATATTGTTTATGGTGATATTTCAAATGAAAAATACATGTCTGAAATCTGTAAAGGAAAGGACATTGTTATTCATTTGGCAGGTATCATTCCTCCTTTGGCAGATGATTATCCGGCACTTGCACATCGTGTCAATGTGCTTGGCACTAAGAACCTCGTCAATGGCTTGGGGTGTTATGCACCCAATGCTTTTTTGTTGTATAGTTCATCGGTATCGGTATATGGTGACAGGCTGCATACGCCTTTTATAAAGGTAGGTGACGCACTCGTACCGAGTGAGGAAGATGAGTATGCTGTCACCAAAATCGAAGCAGAAAAAATTATCAAAAACAGCCAACTCAACTGGTCTATTTTTCGATTGACGGGTATCATGGGTAAGCATCACGGACCGTCTAAACTCATGTTTCACATGCCGCTGGAAACCTCTTTGGAAATGTCTATTCCGAGAGATGCTGCAAGGGCTTTTGTAAATGCTATCAAGCATCAGGATGTGCTCTCAAAAAAAATATATAATTTAAGCGGAGGCGAAAAAATGCAATTGACCTACAAAGAGTATTTGGAACGGGCATTTGAAGCCTTTGGACTTGGTGTGCCTGACTTTCCCGAATATGCTTTTGCGACCAGAAATTTTCATTGTGGATTTTTTACTGACGGTGACGATTTGGAGAATATCCTCCATTTCAGAAGTGGCACAAAGGAAGGTTATTTTAAAGAACTTCAACAATCCGTTTCGCCCGTCCAACGATTTTTTACCAAACTTTTCAGGAAACTCATCCTCCGTCAACTTGCACAAAAATCCGAACCACTGGCTGCAGTTAAGAACCATGATAGGGATAGAATTAAACATTTTTTTGGTAAAAATATAAAAGTAAAAGAGACAGTATAATGGTTTGTGTTTGAAATAAGGAGTACTTGTTTGTTGTTATAAATTATTGATTATTAGGAAATTGTAAACAAATAAATGGATTCACGAATTACGCTATTCTATAATAATCACATCCCCATCTCGCAAGGCTTTAAACAACCATTTATTATCAATGCACCGTTGAATTTCTTTTCCAATGGCTTCGGATTCAAAATGGTCGGAATTGTAATGCGGCATAAATGAATATTCAAATACGCCGAGTCCTTCATAAATCGCTTGATTGATTTCTTGGTATGGAAAATTATCGGGGTCATCCACAATTTCAATGGATTTCAATGACTTGGATAATATACATATTCCTGCACTGTATCCGCCGTATAAAAAGTCATCTCGCTTCATCAAATCCGGGAATATATTGTCAAATCCGCTAATCCTCATCGCCATTCTCAATACAAAAGTATTGCCTCCAGCTACCCATAATGCGCCCAAATCGTCCAACTTTTCCCGTAGTCTATCTTCCTGATGAAAATAATTTTTTAAATCCAAGGCTTCTGCCTCAAATCCGATTTCATTCAAAAATTCGATTTCGTTTTGTTGATTTTTTCGCGCTCTGTCAGGGTCAGCACCTACCCAATCTACAGCGTTATTGATATGTCCTATTTTTTTATTGGCAGGGCGAAGTCGCTTTAGGTCTTCGACTTTATTACCGAATTTGTATGATGAGAGATAGAATTTCATGTTTGTTTTTTAAAACTGTTCAAAACATTTTAATAAAAACAAAACATCTGACTTTTTCGTTCGTATCTTATTCTAATTATCATATTAATCGCCCTTCAATTGCCCCACCGCAACCGCCGCTATCAATGCCCTCGCCAGTGTCCGGTTTCCATCAATCATCGGAACAGCAAACTCAAGCTCGTCCGCTACCCAAGGCAATTCCGTACAAGCCAAGGCTACCGCACTCACGCCCGACATACGCACTGCGGCTTGCTCAATCGCTTGTTTATCAACAGTATTCAAATGACCTGTTTGTTTGATATTATAAATCGCATCATGGACTGCTTTGCGGTCGCTTTCGTTGGGAAATTGTAATTTGACAGAAGAATTATTAAAAATATTTTGATAAATTTTCGTTTTGTAAGTTCCCATAGTGCAAAGTACACCTACGGTTTTGTGGGCAAATTTATCTTCTGTTTCTTTTCGTACTTCTTTGGGTAAATGTACGATTTGCGGCGCAGGATTTCGTGTTTTTAATTCGGCTTCAAATACCTCAAAAATCTTGGGCGAATGAAAGGTATTACACGCCACACCCACCACATCAAATGGATAATCACGTATTTTCTCCACCACACTGATTGCCGTATTTTCCCCACATTTTCCCAATAAAAATTCTGTCCTATCCGGTATGCCGGTACTCAATGATAAATGCACGATATTCAGATGATTTTTGTCTGTATCTGCTATCGTATTCAGATAGATTTTTTTGTTGACATCTATACCGCCAAGTGGTCCCATACCACCGATAATGCCGATTGTTTTTTGCTTCATTTTGCATTTTTAATTAAAAAATAAAATTCGATATTTTTGATTTATTTTGAAATAAAATTACTAAAAATAAACCATGTTCATTATCTCATTTTATATTTAAAACTAATAAAAAAATATTAATACATGGTCAAAATTTCAATCATTTACCTATCTTTAAGCACTTTTTTTCAAATTACTACTAATTATAAAAAAATCACATTATGAAAAAATCAAAATTACTATTCAAATTATTTCATGCTGTTTTATTCCTGTTATGTGCCTACACATTGAGCGCACAATCGGGAACCGTAACGGGAAATATCTCTGACGAGGACGGACCTTTGATTGGTGCGACCATTGAGGTCATGGGAGAAGGCAAAGGAACAGTGACCGACCTCGACGGAAATTTCAGTATCAATCTGGAGCCGGGAGAATATACCTTAGAGGCGAGTTATGCAGGCTACGAGGCAACGCAACAAACTATTAGGGTCACAAGCGGACAAAATTCGGTGGATTTTTCACTTGCGGCGGGTGTTCTTTTGGGCGACGTTGTAGTCACAGGTACACGCGCACGACCACGTACCGCGATTTCTTCTGCTGCGCCGATTGACAACTTCATTGGGGCAGTGATTGAGAAGCAAGGCAACGGAGATTTGACCGAAAACCTAAAAAATGTTGTGCCTTCCTACACCGCTACACCACTGACGGGCGACGGTGCGGCTTTTGTGCGCCCGACTTCGCTGCGAGGTCTGGCACCCGATCAAACATTGGTACTCGTCAACTCAAAAAGAAGACACCGTTCCTCATTGATTGCTCACTTTGGGGCTGCCATGAATGCAGGTTCTCACGCTGTTGATATTGGACATATTCCGAGTATTGCGATTAAGAATTTGGAGGTACTCCGCGACGGTGCAGCGGCTCAATACGGCTCGGATGCGATTGCGGGGGTATTCAATTTTATTTTGAAAGACTCGAACAGAGGCGCAGAGGCGCAAGTGCAAGTGGGGCAGTGGTATGGCAGAAATTATGGTGCCGAAACGGACTATAAAGTAGCCATGAACTTCGGTATGCCACTCACCAAACAAGGCTTTTTTAATATCAGCGGTGAATATACATTTAATGAAGAATTGAAGCGAGGCAACCAACACGCTGCCGCTATTGACTTGGTGGGTGCGCCCGACCCTGCGATGAATTGGGGACGACCTGAAAGCAGCGGCTTCCGCTCGATTTGGAATGCAGGTATTGAAATTGCACCTAGTGTGGATTTATATTCCTTCGGTAATTTCTCGGATACTTATGGCAATTACAGCTTCTTTTTCCGTTCTCCGAACCGCGCAGGTGTCTTGACTCCGGTGCCGATTAATCCAAACAATCCGTCGGAAGGTAACTTTAGTTGGGGCGATGTCTATCCGCTTGGATTCACGCCGCGCTTAGAGGGATTTCAGAAAGATTTTAGCTCTGTTACAGGAATTAAAGGTCAGTTGCCCGGCGCTGTCAATTACGATTTAAGTGCGTCATTTGGTTACAACAGAATCAATTATATATTAAACGGAACACTCAATCCTTCTTGGGGACCGCTTTCGCAGCAAAATTTTGAACCGGGTGATTTGCAGCAATTTGAACGAAATTTGAACATTGATTTATCCAAAGAATTTGCAGAAAAAATCAATGTAGCGGTAGGTTTTCAGCGCAGAGCCGAAGTCTATACCATGTATGAGGGCGACTATCAATCTTATGCCGCCGGACCTTGGGCAGGAGTAGGTAATTTGGTCGATCCTGTGGCGAGTACTGCCGATACCACAATATATTACAACGCACCCGCCATTGGTGCCAACGGACTTGCAGGTACAAGCAAGCGCGACGCAGGAGCATTTGATGGCAATAGTTGGGGAGCTTACGCTGATTTGGAATACGATATTACGGAAGCCATTTTGGTACAAGCTGCATACAGACACGAGGAGTTTAAAAACTTTGGTTCTGCCGATAATTTCAAAGTGGCGGCTCGCGTCACCGCAGCCAAATGGCTGACTTTGAGAGGCGGATATTCCACAGGTTTTCATGCACCTACGCCAGGGCAAGCCAATGTCGTGACGATTACCACCTCCTTCGATGGTGTGACAGGAGAGCAAGTACAAGAGGGTACAGTTAGTCCAACCAATCCGCTTGCAGTGAGTTTGGGTGGTAAAGAACTGGTGCCGGAAACTTCCCGAAATATCAGTGTTGGTTTGGCTTCCCGAATCACCGACGACCTCACGTTTACGGTAGATTATTATGATATAAAAGTGGATGACCGCCTTGTGAAATCAAGAAGTTTACCCATTGATAATCCGCTATTTGCAGAGTTGGCTTTTTATACTAACTCGCTGAATACCAGAACAAACGGTGTGGATGCCGTAGCATCTTGGCGAGGAAAAGATACGGACATCAGCCTTGCCTTTAATTATAATGAAACCAAAGTATTGGGGCAGACGCAAGTTAATGATGTAAATCCGGTATCCGATGGTACAATACTTAATCTGGAAAATAACCTGCCTAAAATACGTGCGAATGCATCAGTGACACACGATTTTGGCGTATTGAGTGCCTCGCTTCGCGCCAATTATTACGGTGGCACAATAGATGAAAGAGGTGGAGGGGTTATAGAAGACAAAGAGGTGGTCAGCCCGGAAATTTTGGTAGATGCCGAGCTTGTTTATCCTGCAACGGATAAGCTGCGCCTTATCTTAGGTGCCAATAATCTACTTAATGAGTATCCTGACGAAATCGAAACAAGACTTTCACAAGGTATGCCTTTCCCGCGTCGTACACCTATTGGCTATCATGGTGGTATGGTTTACTTTAGGGCAATTTATAAATTATAAATTATTAAATATAATATAATATAATAAACGTGTACCGCAAGAGAATTTTATATTTAAAAAAATATATTTTATAAATAAAAACCTGTAAGGGATTGGAAAATATCTTACAGGTTTTTTTATTTTATTCAAACAATAGGTTCTTTGACAATTTTTGCAAATTCAATAAAATACTCTTTTCACGCAGAGTTCGCAGAGAACGCAGAGTGCTGATAATCAATTCTCTGCGACCTTTGCGTTCTCTGCGTGAGACACTATTTGCAAAAAATGTCAAAGAACCAAACAATATAGCTACGGGCTGGTATTAGGTTCTT
>CALIZI010000383.1 GCA_938028705.1 uncultured Saprospiraceae bacterium
AAGTTGTAAAACACAAAATGTAAAATGTAAAAGTGTCGATAGGACATGAAGTTATTTATTTTTAAATTATTATATATTTAAAATTTTGAAAATCAAATTATTGTTAAAAAACATTCACGTTATACACTTTTACATTTTACATTTTGTGTTTTACAACTTGTCCCGACGAATGACGGGATTTTACATTACAATAACGATTTTCACCTTATAGTACAGATGAGCGATAGCCCTCAAAGACTATCCAGCATTGTCATAAATTCCGCTTTTTTACGAATTGCAACGGGAATATCATCGCCGTTTTTCATTTTCAGATAGCCGCCTTCTTTTCGGATATATTCCTGTATGTGTCGGGTATTAATCAAATGAGATTGGTGAGTACGATAAAAACTGTGTTTGTCAAATAAGGTAGCGAATTGTTTGAGGGTTTTGGTAACAAATATTTTCTCGCCCGAAGTCAGAATAAATAAAGTATTATTTCCATCGGATTCACAGCGAATGATGTCATCAATATTCACCACCGCAATACGTTCTTGAGTATGCAATGTGATACGTGTAGGCAGGTCTTGCGGATGCTTGATGGTAGCTTTGAGGATGTCGAGACTTTCGCTGGGACGCGTGAGTTGTTGTTGGGCGCGAAGGACGGCTTGGCGCAAGTCGTCGGGTGCAATGGGTTTGAGCAGATAATCAATAGCTGCAAATCGAAAAGCGCGAATAGCGTGTTCTTCGTAGGCAGTAACAAAGATGATTTTGGCAGTGAGCTTGGGCAGTATTTCGAGCAAATCGAAACCTGTACCATCGCCAAGCATAATATCTAAAAAAAGCAAATCAGGCTCTTGTTGGCGCAAGAGTTTCGCGCCGGTCACAACGCTGTCTGCCGTTCCGATAATTTGAATATCAGGAAACAACTCACACAAGTCATTTTGTAAAACCTGAATGGCTTGGGGCATATCATCAATCAATATTGCGGTCATTTTTTTAGTTGATAGTCGATAGTCAATAGACCATAGACAGGCACAAGAAGATTATACTGCTTTATGGTTAGATTGTTACATTGTTTTATTGTTGTATATAGCCATAATTAAGTCACAAATAACTGTTTATCAACAATATAGCAATATAACAATGAAACATTTTTTAAAATAAAAAGTATAATTTTAAACCTAATACAGTATAAATTATTCGACTTAATGTAAGTTTTATTTTTGAATTTGCAAAATAGCTTTTCAACCTCAACTTCAACTTCAACTTCAACTTCAACTTCAACTTCAACCTCAACCTCAACCTCAACCTCAACTTCAACTTCAACTTCAACCTCAACTTCAACTTCAACTGCAACTTCAATCTCAATTTCAAATTAAAGTTAGTTTTGAGTTTGCAGTTGTGGTTGCGGTTGCGGTTGAAATTGAGGTTGAGGTTGAAGTTGAGGTTGAAGTTGAAATTAAATCCCTATTTTTGCAACACTAAACCCAAGTTGAATATTGAACTTGAACTTGTACTTACAAATATGTTAAAAAATAAAATAAAAAAACTCGCTACACAAATCCACAGCGACACTATAGCCACCCGTCGTCATTTGCACCAAAATCCTGAGCTATCCTATCAGGAAACGGAGACCGGAAAATTCGTTGCTGCACGGCTCAAAGATTACGGAATAGCGCATACTCATGGCATTGCGGACAATGGCGTTGTAGGCATTATCAAAGGCAAAAATCCCGACAAAAAAATCATTGCGCTACGTGCGGATATGGATGCTTTGCCGATAATAGAAGCCAATGACGTACCCTATAAATCTACAAATGAAGGCGTTATGCACGCCTGCGGACATGATGCCCACACTGCCTCGCTGCTGGGTACGGCACATATCCTCAATCAAATCAAAAGTGAATTTGAAGGTACGGTCAAGCTCATTTTTCAGCCCGCCGAAGAACGCTTCCCCGGCGGCGCATCCATTATGATAAAGGAAGGTGTGTTGAAAAATCCCGCGCCGCAAAGCATCATCGGGCAACACGTACACCCGCCGCTCGAAGCCGGAAAAATCGGGATGAAAAGTGGTATGTATATGGCATCTGCCGACGAGATTTATGTCACTGTAAAAGGACGTGGCGGACATGGCGCAACACCCCATAATACCATTGACCCTGTGGTGATTACGGCACATATCATTACCGCTTTGCAGCAGATTATTTCGCGCAAAAACAACCCCGCTTCGCCTTCCGTACTCACCTTCGGCAAGGTCATTGCCAACGGCTCAACCAATATCATCCCAAACGAAGTCTATCTGGAAGGTACATTCCGTGCGATGGACGAAAAATGGCGTGCCGAAGCCCACATTCAAATGAAAAAAATGGCGGAAATGATGGCGCAAAGTATGGGTGCTACCTGCGACTTCAAAATTGTCAAAGGCTACCCCTTTCTTATCAACAACGAAGCACTCACCGCACAGGTCAGACAACACGCAGTGGCTTATGTAGGCGAGGAAAATGTGGTGGACTTACCGATACACATGGCTGCTGAAGATTTTGCCTATTATTCGCATCAGATTCCGGGTGTTTTTTACCGCTTGGGTACTCGCAACGAATCGCGTGGCATCACCTCTGCCGTACATACCAACACCTTCGACATAGACGAAAGCGCACTCGAATTAAGCACCGGACTCATGGCTTGGATGACGGTGCGGGAGTTGGCGAGTAGCGAGTAAAGAGTAGCGAGTGGGAGAGTAGAGAGTAGTGAGTGACGAGTATTTTTAATGATAAATGGTGACAAGTTTATCTGATTGGTTGACACTTCATACAATATTAATTTTACACAAAATATAAGTAATCCGTTTGGTAAACTTTTCAAGTTTGCTAAACGTGGGTAGGGTACTAAAGTTTGTAACTAGCTAAATATCAGTATATTACTTCTCCGATAGCTATCGGAGACCAAACTTTTTGAAGTTTAGCAAACGGAGTATTTAAATTTTGTTTTGATTTTTAAAATCAGATTCCAAAAGTGTCAAAACTTTTATGATTTAGATGAACTTGTCTAAATGGTCAATGTAAAAATGGTCAATGAATCTTTTATATTTTACATTTTATACTTTGCACTTTCTTTATGTGGGTTCTTCTGTTATTACGATGTCATTACACAACCGGATACGTTTAACTATCTGATTATCAGTGAGGATTTTCTGCATGGGCGAGTGTATGAAGGCATCAATTCGATGTGGGGTTCGCTGATTACGATACTGATTGTGCCTCTACTCGCCTTGGGATTCGGTGGTTTGACTGCTTTTAAAATCATACAAATCATCGCCGGTTTTTTTACACTTCATATTTTTTTGAAGATGTTGGCGCGTATTCGTTTGCCTTTTTTGTGGAGAGCATTTGCTGTAATTTCTGTATTGCCGATGCTGCTCTTGGGAACGCTCATCCTCACGCCCGATTTGCTCTTGCTGACCGCTACTATCTGGTATATTTTTTTGATTACTGAAAAAAGTTTTTTTGAAAAAAAACAAGCATGGAAAATCGGACTCGCAGGCGGACTGATGTATTGGAGCAAAAGTTATGGCTTTCCTTTTTTTGTGGCTCACTTTACGGTTTTAAATGTATTATTAATATTTTATTTTTTATTATTTAAATGTTTTAATACATCGGAAAATACGTTTACTAAACTTTCAAAGTTTAGTAAACGTCAGCACAAAGCCGGACTTCCTTTAGGAAAAAAAGGTGCGCTTAGCATACTACAAAATTACCTCATATCCATGCTCGTTTTCGCGCTCATCAGTGGTGTATGGATAGCTGCCATCAGCTACAAAACCGGACACCTCACCATAGGCACCGCAGGCAAGTACAACATCGCCCTCAAAGGCAATGTAATGAACGATACACATCTCACCAAAAACGAATTACGAAATCCGAATACACCCTACACAAAATACTGGATTTACCACGAAGCCGGACTGTTTGTGGATGCCTGGAATCCTTTTGCAACTTCCGAAAATATCCGGCATTTTACCCACAATATTCGTAAGAATTTATCCAGTCTGTATTACGTGACTTTTATCCGCGATATGCTGATTCTGATAGTGTTGGCTTCGCTGATTTGGTTTTTCATTAGCCGAGAGGCGCGAAGAACGCTAAAGGTCAACCAAGCGCAAGTCTATTTCATCTTGGTCAGCATTCTTGCCTGTGTGATATATACAGGCGGTTACTTGCTGGTTTTTATCCAACAACGTTATTTGTGGCTCATTTTCATATTATTATGGTTAATTTTTTTAATTATAATAAAAAATATTTTTAAATTATTTATTATAAAAAAAGAAAAAAATAATAAAGAAAAAAGTGAAAATCAGCGAGTTAATTTATTCCAAAACCCATGCACGTATTGGCTCTTGGCAGCAAGTATTATCATGTCGGTCAATCACTTGGACCGCTTGCGTGAAATGACCAAAGACCGCGATTTTTTTGCCCATTTAAATGAAGTGAGTGCAAAGTTGAAGCAGCTCTCGATGACAGGAAAAAGAGTAGCTGCCAATAATGTAAAAGGCAATATGATTAGTGTAGATGCGGATATTTATTTGCTGTATCATCACCGTTTCGATTATTGGGGACAACTGGCAAATGACCGCCTTGAAAGGGAAGGATTACAAACTGTTTATGACCACCGCATCAACTATTTTTTCTGTTGGGATAGCCCCGATTTTGAACAAGAATTATTCGAAGCACATCAACTTGTTTTCAGAGACGATATTATTGACCTAAGTATTTATACGATGACTGACTTCCCTCGCTAAAATAGTTGAATATGTAGCCCCCAAATCGGGTCAGATGTAACACCGTCAGCCTGACGGCAGTGTGGCAGCGTGCCGTCAGGCTGACGGCGTTACATTCCATTACTTGATTAAAACTTGGGCTACATATTCAACTTGGGTTGCGCTTGGCGTACAAAAAAAACCGAGCCGCAAGCAGCCCGGTTTTTTATATTCTATTTTTTTAAAAATAATTACACATTTAATTATGCGAACTATCGTCAACTGATTAACCAATCAACTATTTATAAGATTTAATTTCGCCGGATTTGATACCATCGACATATTTTCTTAATTCTTCTTTGACCACAGGTGCGAGCAAGACCAAACCGATAACATTCGGGAAGACCATCGCAAATATCATGGCATCGGAGAAACCAACGACTGCTCCAAGACTTGCCGCTGCACCAATCACGATAAATAAGCAGAATAAGATTTTGTAGGTATAATCCGCAGCTTTGCTTTTACCGAAAAGGTACATCCAAGCCTGCAAGCCGTAATACGACCACGACAGCATGGTAGAGAAGGCAAACAAAATCACTGCAATTGTCAGTACATAAGGAAACCATGAAATACCGGAAGCAAAGGCTTTGGAGGTGAGTTCTACACCACCGAATCCGCCATCCGAACCGTAAGTAATCAGGCTACCGTCAATATTGGCAATAATGATAACGAGTGCTGTCATCGTACAAATCACGACGGTATCAACGAAGGGTTCGAGCAAGGCAACGATGCCTTCACTTGCGGGGTGGTCGGTGCGTACTGCGGAGTGCGCGATAGCTGCCGAACCGACACCTGCTTCATTGGAAAATGCCGCCCTGCGAAAACCTTGTATCAATGCTCCGACAACGCCGCCCGCGATACCTGCGCCCGTAAATGCACCGGAAAAAATCTGCCCAACGGCTCTCGGTACTACACCGATATTCATAATAATAATGGTCAGGGCTGCCAAGACATAAATGATTGCCATAGCCGGAACGATTTTTTCGGCTACTGCACCGATACGCTTGATACCACCAATGATAACTATGGCAACAAGTATCATCATAATCACTCCAAAACCAAAACCTGCGGCAGTGGATTCTGTGCCTATCATCTGCGTAAATTGGGCTGCGGCTTGGTTGGCTTGAAACATATTGCCACCGCCAAATGAGCCGCCTACGCACATAATCGCAAAAAATACGGCAAGGACTTTACCCAATCCGCCCATGCCTTTTTCGGCAAGTCCGCGACTGAGGTAATACATCGGACCACCATATACTGTGCCGTCAGGTCCGACCTCACGATACTTCACACCCAGTGTACATTCTGTAAATTTGGAAGACATCCCAATCAGTCCGGCAATAATCATCCAAAAGGTAGCTCCCGGACCACCAATGGCAATAGCGATAGCCACACCTGCGATATTTCCAAGTCCTACCGTAGCGGACAGTGCCGCCGTCAGTGCCTGAAAGTGGCTGACTTCACCCGCAATATGGTCGGCTTGAATGGTGTCGAGATTATCAGATGTACGACTGGCTGGTTTTTTGGGCGGGGTGTATTTACCACGCACTACGTCAATCGCCAATTTGAATTTGGTGAGGTTGACGAAGTTAAAATAAATAGTAAAAAACAAGGCACCGCCAATGAGTACAAACAAAACAAAAGGTACTTTATCTTGTCCTATTGGGATAGACCAAAATACAACACTCTCTATCCAGTTGGTAGCGGGTTGAATGAACTCATTGATCTTGTCGTCAATGCCTTTTGCGTCTTGTGCCATACTCAACAGGGGTAGGAGCATAGCACCAAACATCATTAAAATACGTTTCATAACGTCGAATAAAATT
>CALIZI010000384.1 GCA_938028705.1 uncultured Saprospiraceae bacterium
TAAATTGTTATATATTTAAAATTTTGAAAATCAAATTATCGTTAAAGAATATTTACGTTATACACTTTTACATTTTACATTTATTATTTTACATTACAATAACGACTTTCAGCTTATAGTACAGATGAGCGAATATTTTAAGTTAAATGAGTGAATAATATCGATATTATTCACTCATTTTTTGGCATGTTTAGATTTGTCGTAAAAGTAGTTGACACTTTTTCACGCAGAGAGCGCAGAGCTCGCAGAGGGTTAATTATCAAATCTCTGCGACCTCTGCGTTCTCTGCGTGATTTACTCAATTTGGAGCGTTTGCCACATTGTAAAAAAGTGTCAACTGCAAATCTAAACATGCCCATTTTTTTTGTAAAAACGCACATTCCACAACTAAAATAGTTCGTGTTGTTATTGCAAACGATAGGTAGCACCGACATTTACTAAAGTCAAAGCACCATAACCTACTTCGCCATAGACGGCAAATTGAGGGGAGAAATAGTATCTTGCACCTGCTCCCGTAAAGTAAGCAAAGGGAGGAATAACATTCAAAAAATCTGTCAAATCCGCACCTGTGCTACCGTCTCTTTTTTTACTAATGAGATTGTAACCGATGACCGCATGAGCATAAGTATCAAGCTGTTCCATGACCCGCTGATGATAGGCAAAGCGAAGTCCGGGCGTAAAAACGGTGTAGCGGTCATAGCCGCCTTCTTCTGTAATAGTTTCGGAGGTACACAAACTACCTAGTATTTGACAGAGTTCTTCGGGAATGATTTCGCCGAGTTGGTTGGTATATTGAGTGATTTGCTGGGCAAGTCTTTTGGGTGTTTTGGCAGTAAAAAATCCCAAATGTACACCTACGCCTATTTCGGGCGTGAGTCCATACTCGTGTTTGATAGTGAAAACAGGGGATGCCCCGCCGTCACTTTCGTAGAGTCCTAAATTATCTGCAACAGTAAAACCGCTATTGACCAAATTGGGGAAACCAATACCAAGGCTAAAGCTATGTGTTCCTTGAACGTGGTATTTATAGTCCGGTTCGTCGGTGGTTTCTTGTTGGGCAAATAGAGTAAAAGACAGGAGTAGGGCAATAAAAGTTAATGTATTTTTCATGTTTTGAAATTTGGATGAACGGAGTCGCTATGTTGTACGTCGAATCGTGCAATCAGTTTGGTATTAAGACAAAAAACTCCGTTGATAGTAACCTACCAACGGAGTTGCTTTATTTTTTCTGAGGGTGTTAAAATTTATTTTTTGTTGAGCAAACGCAGAATTTCTTCAATTGAAATACCCAATATTGTGGCTATTTTTTCATTGGAAAAGCCCTCGTTTTGGAGATTTTGGATAGTTGTTTTGCGTTCCTTTCTAACTTCCGTTATAGTTTCTTCTCTAACTTGCCGTTTAGTATCATCTATAATAGCTTCTATTATGCCCATAGTACCTTGATTTTAGAGTAAGCGTAAAACTTCCTCAATAGAAATGCCCATAATTACAGCTATTTTTTCATTGGAAAAACCCTCGTTTTGGAGATTTTGGATAGTTGTTTTGCGTTCCTCTTTAACTTCTTTTCTGACTTCTGCTATAGCTTCTTTTCTAACTTCTGCTATAGCTTCTTTTCTAACTTCTTCTCTAACTTCCGCTATAGTTTGTTCTCTAACTTGCCGTTTAGTATCATCTATAATAGCTTCTATTATACCCATAGTACCTTGATTTTCGAAAATAATATTTGATTGCTGTTCAAATTTAAGGTTTATTTCTAACTTTTCAAAATTTACATATTGTTTGATAAAGTTGAAAAGCGCGCGTATTTTTTCTGAATCGTAGTTGAGTGTTTTTAACCTTCTGACCAATTGAATTTTGAAATTATAGAGAGCTTCATCATCTAACTGATTGTTTTTCAGCGCATACCAAGCCACTTCCATGATAATCGCAAAAGGATTATCGGTATTTGCAAAATCTTCCGGCGTCTTGCTTTTCAGTTTGTACGAATTAAATTCGTATATCAGTTTTGTACCAATAAATGAAGTTTCATACCTCGTAGGATGGTCGTTAGAATCATCTGTCATAATGGCTATGGCAGTGACTCTTTTCTGATATTTATCCAGTATTCGATAGTAATAGATGAACATGCGCTCCCGAAATTCAGGGTCGTCGTAGCCTTGCATTTCTATATGAACTAATATCCATTCCTCACTGCCATCACGCATGAATACCTTGACCAACTTGTCGCTATAACGTTGGTTACCTTTCGATTTCGGACGAATTTCAATCAATTCTTTGTCCAGAAATTCAAAGCCCTTTTCCAAATCAAACAAATGTATATGATCGGGAAAGAAGAAGTACAGAAAATCTTCGCAGAAATCCTCTACTGCACCTTTTAGAAGGGCATCCCTTGATGTTTGGATTTGCTTTTTCATCGCAGCATTCTACTCTGCCGCTACACTCGCCCCCAAATAAGCACGATTCATACGAGCAATATTCTCCAGTGAAATACCTTTTGGACACTCAACCTCGCACGCGCCTGTATTGGAACACATTCCAAAGCCCTCAGCATCCATCTGATTGACCATATTACGGACACGCTTAGAATGTTCGACCTCGCCTTGCGGTAAGAGTGCCAAGTGCGATACTTTCGCAGAAGTAAACAACATCGCCGAACCATTCGGACAAGCCGCTACACAAGCACCACAGCCGATGCAGGTAGCCGCGTCGAAGGCTTTTTGTGATTGCTCTTTTTCGATAGGAATGGCATTGCCATCTTGCGCCTGTCCGGTATTGACAGAGATATATCCACCCGACTGAATAATGCGGTCAAATGACGACCTATCGACCACCAAATCCTTGATAATCGGAAAGGCACGGGCGCGAAATGGCTCAATCGTAATCGTATCGCCATCCTTGAATTTACGCATGTGCAGTTGGCAAGTGGTCGTCTCTTGCATCGGTCCGTGCGGCTGCCCGTCAATGACCATGCTACATGCCCCACAAATTCCCTCGCGGCAGTCATGCTCGAATGCCACCGGGTCTTTTTTATCTCTCAACAGCTTGTCATTCAGCACATCCAACATCTCCAAAAATGACATGTCATCTGTCACATCATCCAATTGGAAAATATCAAAGTGTCCTCCGTCTGCGGCGTTTTTTTGTCGCCATATTTCTAATGTCAATTTCATATCTTGAAATTTTATTATTGTGTCAATTTTGTGTGTTTGTTTCTTCTAAAATGAAGGATAGGGCTGTGGGGAATTCGGTGTTTTGGTAGTCAGTAAGGTTGAAAATTCCACGCTTAATTTCTTCTTTCAATTTTAAAACAAACGCTTTTCGTCGCGACCATACATGTCCGGGATAGTTAATCCCCAACACCTCAATCATACGGTCAATTTCTTCGCGCTCATTTTTATTTTCAATCATAGAACTTGCTCTGTAAACGTACTCCTTCGAATCAAATTCTATTCTTTTTTTCGGGTCATAATCTTCGTGGTCGGGCTTCATAAAATCTGTAACCTTGTCAGTTCGTTTGACATACATATTGATACGGTCATCGGCTGCAAAGAAATTTGACCAAAGCCATCCTTTTTCCTTTTTTAATGCCGAATTAAAATGCTCTACCTGCCCCGCCGTTTTTACTTTTTGGTCTTTGTATCTGCCGTCTCCCCATTTATCTTTTGATAAAGCATTCAAATCACACAAACGCATTTCGGTGTAGGCACATAATCCGTTCTGACAGCGAAGTAGTTCGAGTTTTACATCAACATAAAATTCGCCTGATGATTCATATTTTGGGTGACTTTCTCCGTTCTTTTCTAAGGCTTCCAACCAATTTTTATATTTCGTAGAATAGAGAATGCTTTTGTCAATTTTACGCATCGTCTAAGGTTTTCCAGTCGAGTAACTCAGCAACTTTTGAGTATTTTTCAAATAGTTTTTTCTTCTCCGCTTTTCCGTTGGCTTTTTCCATTTCTCTGTCCAGAATGGATAATTTTGTACGCATCTTGGTACGCGCATCATTGCCTTCTCCTTCTACTCCAAACATCTCCTCAAATAAAGTATCCCAACGCAGATACATCGGATGAATATGATAATTATCCACATGATTCTCCTCACCTTTGTAATACGGTTTACGCTCTACTTTCCCATTCTCATTAAATCTTAATTCAATTACTTCCCACGGCTCGAATGAGGAGGCTAATATGGGGGAATGGGTGGCAATGATTAATTGCATTTTAGGGCAAATAGATTTATAGAAATCAATAATAATGCGTTGAGTGTTAGGATATAATGAATTTTCAGCTTCGTCAATCATTATGATACCAGTATCTGGCTTTAAAGTGTAAAGCGGGAATATTGTGTAAATCAATTGTTTGATACCTGTACTCCATCTTTCTATTGGAATGATAGTACCGTCTTTTGCTCTTAAATCTAAAAACTTTATTTGATTGAATTTTTCAAGGTCGAACTTAGTATTTAACTCCAAATGGAATTTGCTTAAAACAGGTTTTAGAAATTCGGCTAGTTGGTCATAACCATTTGGAGTCTTTATTTTGAATTTTTCAATTTTTCCCAAATACTCCTTCAACTCATTTACATCATTTTGATTTTTCATTTCCTTGAGACTTTCTAACCTGTAAGCGAGTTCTTTATCTATTGATTTTTGTATTTTAGATTTGAGAAAATTCCAAACATTTACAGTATCGTCATCATCAAAATCTACTATGGTTTGATGAGAATTGAACTTACTTGATTCCTTGTCTATTATTTCTATCGAAAAACCTGTAACCTGTTTCCCTATCTCTCTTTGAAAGTGTTCTAATAAATGCGGTTCAGATGATATTAACTTACTATGTGCTTCATCCTCTGTAAAAATATAAACCTTGTTTCCTGTTAATCGGCAATACGCTCTTTTGAATACTTTTTTTCTTAAAGGAGAATCTATTTTTTTGATAAGTTTTTGCCAAGCTACAAACGCAGAAAAATACTCATTAAGCGGATCGGTTGTTTCGTTTTCAATCTCTTTTTTTATCTTGGACATGGTAAATTCTACTGCTAATATCTCTCTATAGTAGTCTAATTTTGAGAGGTCAATTCCAGTAGGAAAATTTAAAAGACTAAATCTATTTTCTACCAAGTCACTAAATACGATAGCTTCTTTCTCGTTTTTAAATACTATTGTTGATTCTCCCTCTTTAGTTATTGTTCCTATACCATTTTCAGTAAAAGAACCTTCTGAATTTGACAATCTATGATAATAGTCCAGTATCAACTCTAAAATCGTCGTCTTCCCCGTCCCATTATCCCCAATAATACATATCTTCTCCAATCGTTCGCCTTCTTTTTTGTGACCCTTTGGATGAGTTAAATCAAGTTCGAGATTCTCGAACTGGCGGTAGTTTTTGATATGTATGCTTTTTAGAAACATCTATTTAATTTAATAGAAATTCGGGAAAATCGTAGCGTAATGCCTCCGGCTTGCGTATCCGTAGCACATGCGTCTCGCTTGTGCATGTAGTACACGGCGCAAGCGGGACGCATTACGCTACGGTCTATTTATAACTCCTCGTCTTCAATTCCACATTTTCAAATACCAATTCTTCCTTATGCAATTGCGGGTCTGCGCCTACGCCAGTGTGTTCCCATGCCGATACGTAGGTATAATTTTCGTCATCGCGTTTGGCTTCGCCTTCTTCTGTTTTATATTCTTCGCGGAAATGTCCGCCGCAAGATTCGTTGCGGTCGAGGGCATCAACCATCATCAGTTCGCCGAGTTCGATGAGGTCGGCTACGCGGGTGGCTTTGTCGAGTTCGGGATTAAATTCGCTCGAAGTACCCGGTATAAAGACATCACTCCAAAACTCTTCGCGCAATGCCGCTATATCTTTTCTACCTTTTTTCAAGCCCTCTGCATTTCTTGACATGCCGCAATATTCCCATACAATCAAGCCCAATCGACGGTGAAAATCTTCCACAGGCGTATTGCCTTGTATGGCGAGGAGTTTTTCTTGTGTGGATTTTACATTTTGTTCTGCCTCGGCAAATTCGGGAGTATCGGTGCTGATTTTCGGCTCACGAATTTGAGTAGAAAGAAACTGCCCGATTGTGTATGGCAAGACAAAATACCCGTCTGCCAAGCCCTGCATCAATGCCGATGCACCCAAGCGATTTGCCCCGTGGTCAGAGAAATTCGCCTCGCCTACGGCAAACAAACCTTGTACATTCGTTTCCAAATTATAATCAACCCACAAACCGCCCATCGTGTAGTGTACGGCAGGGAAAATTTTCATTGGTGTTTTATAAGGGTCTTCGCCTGTGATTTTGGCGTACATATCGAACAAGTTGCCGTATTTAGCTGCCACGACTTCCGTACCGAGTTTTTTGACTTCGCCATTCGGATTGGCAATTCCCTGCGAGAGTGCTTCGGCTTTTCCGTAACGTTCAATCGCTGCCTCAAAATCCAAATAGACTGCCAAACCCGCTTTATTCACCCCAAATCCTTCATCACAAGCCACCTTCGCAGCACGAGAAGCGACATCACGCGGCACAAGATTTCCGAAAGCCGGATAGCGACGCTCCAAGTAATAATCACGATTTTCTTCCGCAATATCTACCGGAGAAAGTTTGCCTTCGCGGATAGCAATGACATCTTCCATGCGCTTCGGCACCCATACACGCCCGTCATTTCGTAGCGACTCCGACATCAAGGTGAGCTTGGACTGATAATGCCCCGAAACCGGAATACAAGTCGGGTGAATCTGCGTATAACAAGGATTCGCAAAGTACGCCCCGCGCTTGTGCGCCCGCCATGCTGCGGTCACATTCGAGCCCATCGCATTGGTGGAGAGGTAAAAGACATTTCCGTAACCACCCGTAGCGAGTACCACTGCGTGTGCTGCATGTCGTTCTATTTCTCCCGTCAACAAATTACGTGTGATAATACCTCGCGCTATACCGTCAATTTTGACAATATCCAACATTTCGTGGCGATTGTGCATTTCCACATTACCCGTCGAAATCTGACGAGAAAGCGAACTGTACGCGCCCAACAAAAGTTGCTGCCCCGTCTGCCCACGCGCATAAAAAGTACGCGATACTTGCACACCACCAAAAGAGCGATTTGCCAACAAACCACCATATTCACGCGCAAAAGGAACGCCTTGTGCGACGGCTTGGTCGATGATATTGACACTGACCTCCGCCAAGCGATGTACATTGGCTTCACGCGAACGGTAATCACCGCCTTTTATCGTATCATAAAATAATCGGTAAACGCTGTCGCCATCATTTTGATAGTTTTTAGCGGCATTGATACCGCCTTGCGCGGCTACGCTGTGTGCGCGACGCGGACTATCGTGAAAGCAAAAACATTTTACATTATAACCCAATTCGCCGAGTGTAGAAGCGGCAGATGCACCCGCAAGTCCCGTTCCGACGACAATAACATCCAATCGACGTTTATTATTCGGCGCAACGAGGTTCATCTTTGAACGGTAGTTCGTCCATTTTTCGGTGAGTGGTCCGGCGGGTACTTTATTATTCAGTGCCATGATATTTTTTTAATGGTTAATTTTTTTAATGGTTAATGGTTAATGGTTAATGGTTAATAATTTACTTTCGTAATGAATTATAAAATACTAATTAGCAAGAAATTATGCTCATTATAAATTTTATTTTTAAATAAATTGAAATAATTTTAATAAAAAAATACTACACGAAAACTAATTATTAACCATTAACCATTAACCATTAACCATTAAAATCATTAACCGTTATTAGCTGATTGATTGAATGTACATCCATATAGGAATGATAGAAAACCCAATGGTGATGAGGATGGAAAATCCTGTTCCGAATCCTTTGATGAGTGGGGTATATTTTTTGTGATTCAAGCCTAATGTTTGAAAAGCACTTTGGAAGCCATGATGTAGGTGCAAACCTATGACAACCATAGAAAAAACATATAATGCCACTACCCACAGATGCGAAAATGCACCCGATACTTCGCTGTATAAATCGACAACTCCTGTAGTAGCGTCGGGGTCGAGTCGAAATTTCATTGCTGCCCAAAATTTGCTCATGTGCCATACGATAAACACAAACATGATAGCACCAAGCAATGCCATATTTCTACCGGCAAAGGTGGTGTTTTGGGTGGTGCGAACTTTGTATTTACTGCCTTTGGCTTTTTTGTTTTGACTCCATAGTGCAATGCCCAGTACAGCGTGTAGCAATATCATAGCGTACAGTCCGTAAGATATAATTTTGATGGGCGCAAAGCTGGTCATAAACTTAGCGTACTCATTGAACGCCGTACCATCGGCAGAGAGTAGTTGTAGATTGCCTAATAAGTGTATGACAAGGAAACTACATAAAAATAGCCCCGTCAGACTCATAATGACTTTCTTGCCAATAGAAGAAGTAAGTAAATTGATTAGCCACATGACTTAGTAATTAGTTAATTAGTTGAACAGTTAATCAGCTTGTAATCTGTAACTTGTTTAATTTCTGCCAAATTTAACGGTTTTAACATTATTATGCGAATGTGTATAAGTCGTTTTAGTGACTTTGATACTTTTTTAGAATCATTTTAAATAAAAATTCAAATTACTGATAAACTGCCAACTTGAATTATTATCATAATAACCTAAATTTTGCCCAACCGATTCCTTTTGATGCGCCTGTTACGATAGCTGTTTTTTTCATCATTAATTATTGTCGTGAAAAAGACTAAAATAGAAATATGTGTTTTTGAAGAGAACAATTTATTCCTTTAATGGTTTTATTTTTAATTAGACTTATTCTAAATAAAATATTTCCTCCCAAAAATTATCACATCAATATAATTCATTTATGAACAAAATAAAAATTGCATTAAGCATTTTTTCAATCATTATTACTATGACTTTATCAGCTCAAACAGCCCTCGAATTAGCGGAAAGAAAGGGTGAATTGCCGGAATTGACCAATTATATTCCACACCAACAACTCACCGATAATTCTCCCAAAGACATCCTAGAAAAGTATGAGGAATGGATGTTTTCTCTACCTCATGTAGAACTCAAACAAAGTATCAATTCATTTCCGACAGCAAAAGGTGCGGTTATCGAAAAAGGCGTGAAAATGAATCCTCTACTACCCAACCGCGAATTTACACATGTGCATTATGAGCCGGAACCGGGAAGTTTGCATGTTTTTCTTCCGAAAGAAGATGCAGATTATATCGTCTCCCAAAAATGGGGTGTATATCATCCCCTATCTTTGGGCAATAATCGAAGACCGTATATCATCGTATTGGTATTTTCGCCTCGCAATGAGGAAGATTTGGTGGAACTGAAAAAGATAGTCGAAAGGGCGCATCAGTTTGCCTTGAGTAACTAATTATTAGATATTTAAATGTAACCGTCATTCCTGAATCAAAAATTGGAATGGCGGTTTTTTTTATACTGTAAACGGGGTAAATTTTGGAAAATGCTGATTCACGCAGAGAACACAGAGGTCGCAGAGAATTGACTATCAGTACTCTGCGAACTCTGCGTGAAATAGGCTCATTGACTCAAATTTAATCTATTTTCCATATTTTACAGTTTGATAGAATAAATTTTGTTAATATCGTAAATGAATTCATTAAGACTTATTCTCTCTGACCGAAGATATTTTGCACCGGCTTGGGTATTTGCTTCACTGAATATCATGATAGGAACTTGGGTGCTGTATCTTCCGCATATCAAAACCAAGTTTGGGATAAATGATGCGGAGATTGGAGTAGCCTTGTTTTGTACGGCATTGGGTTTGCTGATTTCGATTCCCTTTGTTCCATTCATCAATCAAAAAATTGGAGTCGGGCGTTCTACCCAAATCGGCGTGATAGTATTTGCTTTAGCTTATAATTTGCCGATGATTGCTCCCACATACATGATATTGTGTGCAGGGCTTTTTATGGTAGGTTTTTTCTCCGGCTTTACAGATGTGTCGATGAATGCTTTGGTTTCTAGGATTGAAAGCACAGATAAGAAAAATTTCATGTCGGCAGCACATGGTTTTTTTAGTTTGGGTGGTTTTATCGGTGCCGGTTTGGGAATTATATTCATAAATTTATTTTCAAATCCTCCTCTGCACATGTTGGTGGTTTGCAGCTTTATTATCCTGACCAATCTCGCTTTAGCAAAATATTATTCAAACATAAAAGAACCGGCTACTTCAAAAAGTGAACGCAAAAATATATTAAAAAACATTCGACCTTTAATCGGCTTGTCTCTGGTAGCATTCATTATCATGATGAATGAAGGCGCAGTGGAACATTGGAGCAATTTATTTTTATTTGATATTATAAAGGTGCCAGAGAGTAAGGCTGGATTAGGCTTCATTGCTTTTTCTCTTTGCATGACCATCGGTAGATTTTTAGGCGACGGAATCAGTCAAAAAATTGGTTCGATAAAAATCATCAGCTATGGTTGTATGATTGCTTTTGTGGCTTATTTTCTTATCGTGACTTCAAATTTATTTTTGGCGGTTTTAGGTTTTGGAGTATTGGGATTTGGGCTTTCTGTCATTATTCCTGAGTTATTTAGATTAGCAGGACAGGCTAGAGGCGTTCCGGCTTCTGTTGGTATTTCTATTGTATCGGGCATTGGGTTTTCCGGTTTTCTTGTCGGTCCTTTGTTGTTGGGGTTAATTTCTAATTCGACGAATTTGATTTGGAGTTTTGCTTTTTTATCTGTGTCGGTGGTGCTGGCTTTGGGCTTGACATTTTTTCATTCAAAAAGAACTTGAATAATTTTTATGATTTTAAGGTCGCACTGAAATATAGTTATTTTTTTATTAATTAAAATTATGTTATAATATTTTTTTAATTTAAAATGAATTAATTATGAATATTTTTTATTTTAAAATAATTTAAAAATTCTCTTATTGCATTGCGACCTTTTAAAATAAATAAATTAAAAAATAATGGCTCTACGGTGAAAAGTATGGGTAAGCGTAAAGTCCGGCTATCAAAGCTATAAGGTTTTCGGAAACCTTATAGCTTTTAGGTCAATTCCGAAGTTAAATATGAAAAAGAATTTCACCGACCCACACTTTTTACCGTAGTGCCAAAATAATTATGATTGAAATTTAAAAACGGTTTACCTTCAAATTTACTATTCAAAAAATTGCTATTTTTGTTTTTTTAAAAATAAAAAATCATGCGCGAATTTAATACAAGCGGACAAAATATAACTGACGAACATTATACATTACCACGTCCTGCATTGGTGGATAAGGGAGGCGAATTGGTAAAATGTAAAAGATATTTTACAATATGGGCTCCACGCCAAACAGGAAAGAGTACATATTTTTTATTATTGGCGGATGGACTAAGAAAGGAAGGCTACGAGGTTGCTCATATTAATTTTGAAAGTTATAAAAATGCCCCTATATCATCTTTCTTAGAGCGATTAGTATGGAAAATGAATAAATTTTGGAAAACTGATATTCAGGAAACAAATATTTCAAATATCTTTAATCAAATAGAAAAAATTACCGATAAAAAACTTGTGCTTATCATTGATGAGGTAGAAGGTATCAACAAGGAGTATTTCGGCGACTTTCTCCATGCTATCCGAAATGCTTATCATAGCCGTACAAGTCATGCGTTGAAAAGTGTTATTCTGGTTGGTGTGTCGAATATTGTAGGAGTGGTACAGGATAATGCCAGTCCGTTTAATATCGCAGATAACCTTGACGTTCCGTTTTTTACAAATGAAGAAACTTATGAACTATTGGGGCAGCACGAAACCGAAACCGGACAACTTTTTGATACACAGGTGAAAGATAAAATCATCGAAATCACTGCCAACCAACCCGGCTTGGTCAATGGTTTTGCCCGAAAACTGGTAGAAGATTATGCCGATAAAAAGGTGATTGAATATGAAGATTATTTGGTGGTGGAAGATTGGTATATTAATGTGGCTATTGATAAAAATGTAGCAAATATTGTCAATAAAGCCACTAAGCATCGTCGTTTTGTGGAGCGATTACTATTCACAGAAGATAAAATTCCGTTTCGGATTGATAGACCTGCGATTAAAATGCTACACACCAATGGCTTGATTCGGCGAGACAAGGACGGTTTCATAGAATTTTGGGTTCCACTATATCAAAAGAAATTATTTTATACGTTTTATCCTTATGCGAATGGGGAATCAACTCGCATCTCCGTCACAATGATAGGCTATCATTACCTGACCGAAACAGGCAGAATTGATTTTGATAAATTGATAGATAAATACAAAAATCACATCCGCGAGCGCAGCTTCCGCCCCTACCGCGAGAAGGACGAAAACGGCAAATTCAAATCTATACGCGAGGCAGCGATGATGTATAGCTTCGAGACTTTTATCAGTATTTTTTTGCAGGATATTGAGGGGAAAAGCTACCGCGAAGCCTTCGTTTCGATGGGCAATTGCGACCTGATTATCAACGTAAAAGGCATCGAATACCTCATCGAAACCAAGAAATTTTATAGCCTAAAAAGATTTAAAGAAGGCAAAACCCAACTCGCCTATTATTGCTCCCGCAGAAATATAGACGAAGGCGTATATATCGTTTTTATCGAAAATTATCTGGATATAGAAGATGTGAAAGAAGCCAAAGCAATCATTGACGGCGTAACCATTCATACCTACCTGATACGTTATGATGAAGAAACGGACTTTGGAAAGGGTATCGAAGTGGATGATTTTTAATAATAATTCGTAACTTCACGCTCTAAATTTCCAACTTCTACATTTTGTGCTAATTTAATAACGTAAAACTGTTAACATTGCCAGACTTTAGAACATGAAGAGTAGGTAAGATACTGTTTTGTTTACAAAACAGTATTTAAATATTTTTATTTTTAATAAAATTTAAGCCTGATTTTCTCAATTATTTCCCAATCTCCGGTGGTATTTGACTAAAAACTATATACTTGTTTTAATCAAATACTATCCAATTTTCCAATTCTCATTTTACACATATTGCAATATTAATTATGCATTATCATTGTGATAAACAATGATTCAATATTATTCAACTAATGTCATTGAGTTATCTTAATGCCATTGATTATTAAACTAATCACTTTGTAAAAAGTATTGATTTTTAAGTATTTATACTTTATCAATCCAAAATCAAAGTGTATTTCAAAACTAACGAACTATGTCTCTAAGGACTTATTTTATCTTCGCGATTGTATTTATTTTTTACGCAAACCTCACATTCAGCCAAGTATATCCACCAGAAGAACAATTGGTGTATCACCAATTATCCAATACGCCAAAACCCGCTTACCTTAGTCCGATTACCGACCCTGTTTTTGGAACTACAGTAACCAGAATTACCGACCAAAGTACTTTTAATACTTATCATAATGGATTGGGAGTATTTCACCATTATGCAAAAACTCAGCCTTGGAACAGCGATGGTACTTTGATTAAACTTGAAGGTTGGCCCTCTGCCATTTTAAATGGTCAAACCTTTGAGTTCATAAAAACGGTCAATCCATCGGGAGGTCATCACACTTGGTCGAATACACAGCCGAATATTATTTACGGCACCAATCATCCCAATTATGATGGCAATTGTATTGCCCGCCTTGATGTCGATACCAACACCCGAACATTGATTCAATGCTTTGACCAATACGAATACGTCTCCCACGGCGAATGGGAAGGCAATATGTCCAACGACGACCGTTATATGGCATTGCAGTGTAGAAGACCCAGCGGGACTATGGAGATAGCTTGTTATGATTTTGTGACCAACGCGATTATTTCTACGCTGCCCGCCCCGATTTGGCCCAATAACGTCACCATGTCGCAAAGCGGTCAATATGTCATCGTACAATGGAACGTAGAAGGAACCGGTGCCGTACAGGGTACTTGGGCTTACAATAGTAATGATATGAGTCCTGTCAGAAACCTAACGGCAAGAGGCGGCGCTCATTTTGATTATGGCTATGATACCAATGGAAATGAAGTGATAGTAGGTCCTGTAAGCTATAATCGCGAACTTCAAATGAGAAGAATTGATAACGGAGCGATTACCACCCTATTGAGCGAAAGTCAAATGGGTTATCCTATCCATGTTTCTTGTCGCAATCTGAACCGACCCGGATATGCCTATATTTCAGAATTTGCAGCATCGTATGCAGTCACTACGAATCCTTATTATCAAAAAGTATTTGCGGTAAAACTGGATCCCAGCGCCAATGCAAATGCTCCGACCGAAACCTTTGCCCAGCCACATCATTCTACAAATGTTAATTATAACCGTTCTACCTTTGGCGTACCCAATCGCAATGGTTCAGTAGTAATGTTCAGAAGCGACTGGGAAGGGGACGCCAACTCCGAGATTAACTCCTATGTCGCATTTATGCAGGGTGCTGGTTGTAATTTATCTTGCACCGGCACAGTAATTACTCAACCCGGTTGTGGTCAAAATAACGGACAAGCAACAGCTACGGCGGCAGGAGGAACACCCCCTTTGTCTTATCAATGGAATAATGGTCAGACCAGCCAAACAGCGAATAATCTTTCTGCCGGAAATTATACCGTAACCATTACGGATGCCAATAATTGTACGACCTCCTGCACAGTCACGCTAACGGAGAACAATAGTGGAGGCGGTGGAACTTTTGCCAATGTAAACACACAAAGTTCTATTGCATGGAATGGCGGCAACGCTTATGCCAACAGACCCAAACCCGCACTCGGCGTATGGGAACCCGGCGATGTTTCGGGTACGGAAATTATGAGAGTCAGCGATGATTCGGGCAATGGGCTACACTTTTATAATAGCCGACAGGCGTGGAACGTAGATATGACCAAACTTATGATTGGGGATGGAGTCGTCGATGAAAACAGATTATTAGATGTCACGAATAATTACGCGCTATTACCCATAAGAATTCCGTTAAATTCGCAACGAGTATGGAGTAATACCAATCCTGACCTCATTTACGGCATACGAGGCGGTACGCAATTTTGTGTATTTAATGCTTCAACGGGTGTCACTACGGTACTTTATACTCGCCCCGGCAATACTGTGCTTAGTCTTCGCTCAAAAGGAAATCTTCCCGCAGACGATTCAAAAATCGCACTTTACGAACCCTCCACCAATACCGTTATCTCTTATAATATTCAAACCAATTCTGTCATTGCTGAAATGGTTTGGCCTCATGGTAATATCAATGCCGGAGGCAATTATCTCACTTATGACTGGACGGGCAATTGGCTTGTGGTCGGTATAGGAAATTCCGGATTATATAGAATGAATCCCGACCTTAGCGGAATCAGTCAGATACACAATAATGTCGGTCACTCTGATACCGCTTATGATACAAATGGGGAAAGTGTACAAGTCATCACCAGAGGAAATGGCTCTGTTCAAGTCGTTAACATTGATGACCCAAGCCAAAATTATGTCAGTCCGATATTCGGTGGGGCAGACCCTGCGGCAGGTGTTTTGCGATGGACACCAGACTATATTTCAGGGCGTGGTCAACAAGGAAATCCGGGATGGGTGGCTTTTGGTGGAGAGGCACAAGCCGGTTCTCCCAATCACCCCTTAGGCTTGTATAGAATAGATGGAAATACCAATACAGCAACGATAAAAGTCATCGGATTTGACCACCACAGCTCCGCTCAAGCAGCTTCGGCAGGTGGCAATGACGACAGACAAAAACCCTCCGTCTCGCCCGATGGCAATCAAGTTATTTTTACCAGCGATTGGGGGGTAGCCAACGGACCACTTAGTGCCTATATCATTCGCGGCACCGGCGGAGGTACGCCTTGTAATGGTAATGTGACTTGTTCGGCTACTCAAACTGTTGCACCATCTTGCGGAAATAATAACGGGCAAGCATCCGTCTCTGCTCAGAACGGTACACCGCCTTACACTTATTCATGGACGAATGGACAAACTACTCCAACCGCCACCGGATTGAGTGCAGGAAGCTATACCGTTACCGTAAGCGACGCGAATAATTCGACTTCCACCTGTTCCGTTACCTTATCCGGTTCAACAACACTGACTTGTACCATTACAGTAACCACTACCCCAACCTGTGGAAGCAATAATGGTCTAATCACAGCGTCCGTTCAAGGCGGTACATCTCCTTATGCTTATCAATGGAATAATGGTCAGACCAGCCAAACAGCGAATAATCTTTCTGCCGGAAATTATACCGTAACTATTACGGATGCCAATAATTGTACGACAGTTTGCTCCATTAGCCTAACAGCCCCCAACGGATTGTCTTGTACAGTGGAAGAGACAACAGCCCCTTCGCCCGGAGGCAATGACGGTGTGGCAACGGTGACACCAAGCGGCGGCAGCGGCTCAACGGGCGACCCACGAACAGATTTGCTGGCAAACTCTGACCGAACAGGCTATGGTAAAGACGCAACGGGCGGAACGAATTATGTGTATGTAAATAATTATAACGAACTAAGAACGGCTTTACAGACCGCTGGAAATTATGTCTTACTTGACCCTTCTCTCGCCGGACAGGGCATTGGTTTTACCAATAGCATCAATCCCGCTTCCAATACGACACTGGATGGTTCGCTAGCTCCCGGCTCTTGGTTTTATCCCAACTATGCCGCAGGTTATCCTGCCAATACAAGTATGATGAATTTCTTTTCTACGAATAATTGTATCATTCATTCGATAGAAATGCGGGGCAATCGAGTAACACCTTATAATGGAAGTCATGTTTCAGCTAATGTTGGCTCATTCAATGTGAGAGGTTCACTGATTTGGTTTGACCACATTACGATTACAGATTTTTGGGGACAAAGTATTATGATTGCACAAGGCGGTAATAATATTTCCCTTTCTAATATGAAAATCGTTAATACGAATAACGGTTTATGGATGAATTTTCCTAATAGCACACCAAGACATATTTCTTTATTTAATTCGGAAATAAATGCTGCCCAAAATACGCCCTATAATGAAGGAGCATCACATTTCCATGCGTGGAACAACTACATACATGGCGCACAATATGGTGCTTCGATGGCAGGTATAGCTCAAAATAATACACCCGGTCAAAACGGACCTGTACGTACTTTATCCGAGAATAATGTATTTTCCAATAACAATCCTTATGCAGAACGTGGGTTTCAAATGGGAGAAAGCTATGGCGGTCCTGTACAGATTCCGGGTTATATTTATTCCAATGGCTGTATTTACAAAAATGGTGATACGACAAACGGTAATGTACTTTCAGGAAATGCCCCCTGGACGATACCATATAATTACACCTTAATACCAAGCAATCAAGTAGAAGCATACATCGCTGCCAATGCAGGTAAAGATAATGGCGGTGCTGCAACAAGCTACACTTATCAATGGGATGACCCCGCAGGACAAAGCACCGCGATAGCCACCGGACTTTCGGCAGGCACTTACAATGTCACCATAACTGACGGAACAGGTTGTTCATCTGTGTGTTCTGTTACAATGACTGAAACACGCATTATTTGCAATCTTAATATTTGGTTAGAAGGTGCTTATGACGAGACTTCCGGCAATATGAAAAATAATATACAGCAATTGGGTCTGCTGCCTTCGGGGCAACCTTACCATTTTTCCCCGTGGGGTTATACCGGCAATGAAGGCAGTGGCTGGCAGTCTGGCAACTACCCGCCCGGCACGGTTGATTGGGTACTCATCACGCTTCGCAAAACGGAACAACCTGACAGCGAAGTCGGTAAAGGTGTTGGTCTGCTTATGCAAGACGGTAGTATTCAAAATGCAGCAATTGAGCTGACTGCTCCTGCGGTTTCTTCTTATTATATCGTCATAGAACACAGATGTCATCTTCCTGTGATGAGTCCGTCTGCTATTCCGTTGGTGAATAATGCACTGAATTATGATTTTAGAACGACTAATAGCTATACACAAGGTGGCTCAGGTCAAAAGCAAATCGGCAATCAATGGTTGATGTATGGCGGGAATATCGACCAGTCCTCACCTTTAGGCTATGAAGTGACCGGTGAAGATATAATCCCCTGGCAACTGGGGAATGGTCAGTTTGGTAATTATATGAATGAAGATCTTAATCTGGACGGAGATGTTAATGGGCAAGACCGGATATTTCTTAGCCTTAATAATGGCGTATTTTCTGCAGTGAGAAAATGATTTAGGCAATAAGTAATCCAACGTAGAGAAAATTCATGGATTTTCGCTACGTTGGAATTTATATTGCTGGACTTTGGATATTTTGGGAATTAGGTAACTGGGGAATTTGGTTTTAAATCATAAGTAATTGATTATCAAAAATTTTATTTTTATTAAAATAAAATAATATTTAATTAATTTAATTTTATAATTATTTGATAAAAATTCCGATGACTATCGGGATACCTAATACCAAATTTCCTAATTCCCCAATGTCCAAAGTCCAGTTATATGTAGGTACAGGATAAATTTTTAATTTTATTGGCAAGTTTATCTAAACCATAAAAGTAGTTGACACTTTTGTAAATAATTGATTTGAGTGTGACACACATAAGTGAAATCATAATATAAAATCAAAAAAAGCTAAGATTGGCAAGAGACTCCGTAATGACTGCTTTACAGGCTGACCGCGAACTCGTACAGGCGATTTTAATCGCCATATTTAGTATAATTTTTATTTATAATAATTTGTAAATGAAAATTATACGAATTGTATTTATTTTTTACATGGCGAATGAATTCGCCTGTACGGTATTCGCGGTCAGCCTGTAAAGCAGTCATTACAGTATCTACAATCTATATTTATCAAAGCAAAGATGCATTTTAATATTACAAATCCACTTATGTGTGTCACACTCAATTGATTTTTAATTAAAAATAAAAAAATACTGAATACCCAATTCGGCGAACACATTATTCATTTTAGTTTGAAATTAAATCAATCATCCGACGCTGATGTTCGGGAGTTGGTAATTTTCCGAAACCGGCTTGCACATTATCGCGTATATGTTTGGCTTTGGAGGTGCCGGGAATGACGCAAGTGACGGCAGGGTGCGCGAGGATAAATTTGAGGAAAAATTGTCCCCAAGTGCTTGTGTCAAACTCCGCTGCCCATGCCGGGAAGGTTTTATTTTTGGTCATTCGGAAAAGCGAACCACCTTCATAAGGTCTGTTTATCAATACCGCAATACCTTTATCTTGTGCCAAGGGCAAAATTCTTTCCGCCGCATCGCGCACCAAAATATTATAATTAATTTGAATAAAATCAAGCGATTCATTTTTCATCATGCGTTCCATTTCCGCATAGCCGCCTGCGTGATAATGCGTGATGCCAAGATAACGAATTTTACCTTCTTCCTTCCATGTTCGCAAGGTTTTTATATGCGTTTGCCAATCGACCAAGTTATGAATTTGCATCAAATCTATGGGTTGGGCTTGCATCAAGCGCATCGAATCATTCATCTGCCGAATACCTGCCTGTTCGCCCGAAGTCCAGACTTTGGTGGCTTCAAATATCTTTGATTTTAGGTTTAATTCAGTCGTTAGTTCGCCCACGACTTTTTCGGAACGCCCATACATCGGTGATGAATCAATGACCGAACCGCCATGTTCGACCAAGATTTTCAAGACCTCTTTCAAAGGCTGTCTTTCTTCCACCGAATTGCCGACATCGAAGGTCTGCCAAGTACCTAAACCGACGACCGGAATTTCCTCACCGGAAGAAGGAATGATTCTTTTGTTCATCGTTTTGTGTGTTTTAGATGTGAATATTGGCGGTAGCAATATGGAAGATGCGCCGATGGCTAAATATTTTGAGGCGGCTCTTCTTGTTATGGCTTTATTTTTCATAGCAGAATTTAATCCAACAATTTCTCCAATCGAATCCCACGTGAACCTTTGATTAAAAAATAAGTATTTGTAAAATTTTGTTGGTCAAACCAACTCTTTAATGCCTGTATATCTTCAAAGTGCATCATGTTTTTGTGTAAGATTATTTTTCCGAATTGTTCTCCGACCAGCAACACTTGTTTTAGTTCGCATTTGTCGGATAATTCAACTATTTTTTGATGTTCCATTTCGCTATCCTCTCCCAATTCGAGCATATCACCCAATATGGCAATTTTCGATAAGTTAGTATCTAATGTAGAAAAATTATTCAGTGCAATCTCCATACTCGTAGGGTTGGCATTATAGGCATCAAGAATATATTTATTGGTCTTTTTTTCTATCAATTGAGAACGGTTATTGGTCGGCGTATAGGCTTCAAGTGCTTGTTGCATCGCCTTATGCGGCACTTCAAAATAATGCCCCACCACGATAGCCGTCATGATATTATTAAAATTATAAGCCCCTATCAGATTCGTTGAAATTTTTAAAGACTTCCCGTTTTTCAACACAATTTTCACAAAAGGATCGGCAGCCGCAAGATACACTTCAAACCTGCCATTATTGCCTTGTGCGTAAGGTACGGTCTCTACTTCACGCGGAATCAAATCCCATAAATGCGCCTCATCCCGATTCACAAATACCTTACCCCATGTTTTGGAAAGATAGCGATAAAGTTCTGATTTTGTTTGTTTTACACCTTCAAAACTTCCAAATCCTTCCAAGTGTGCCTTACCGACATTGGTGATAAGCCCATGAGTAGGTTCAGCGATTTGGCACAGAAAATCAATCTCGCCAATATGATTTGCGCCCATTTCAATCACCGCCATTTCGGTATCCGAAGGCAGGGCAAGCAAGGTCAATGGTACACCGATATGATTATTAAAATTTCCTTTTGTAAAATGCGTTTTATACTTTGCAGAAAGTACCGTACTGACCAACTCTTTTGTCGTTGTTTTACCATTTGAACCCGTAATTGCTATAAAAGGAATATCAAACCGATGTCGATGATGAAGTGCCAAGTCCTGTAATGTTTTGAGCGTATCTTTTACTTGAATCAGGCGGTCATTTTGCGGCAAATCCTTATCACTCACTAAGGCATAAGCCGCTCCTTTGTCAAGGGCATCCAAAGCATAAGCATTCCCGTCAAATCGTTCTCCTTTGAGGGCTACAAACAAACAGCCTTCCGGCAAATTCCGACTGTCGGTACTCACTCCTGCACACGATTGAAAAATTCGGTATAATTCATTGATATTCACAGCCCGAAATAACGAATTTTAATGCGATTTTCAAACTTTTTTCAAATTCGGGAACTTTTCTTTCCTCCAAAATGTATCTATACTCGCATTATTCACCTTACAAATTTTGTCAATTATGCGTGTCTTCATCACATACCACCTTTAGCGTATTTTCAATCCGTTTAGTGATTAGCGGTTGGTCATTAGTGACTGATTTTCTATTCTCATCTATACCGATATTGAAAATACGTCCTTTCTTTTTTCAATCTTATTTCTGAATTTTTTGTATTATAATTATTTAAAATAAAAATATTTTATAATTTATTTATTATTAAAAATAAATTATTTATAAGTATTTTTTATTATAAAATAATTTAAAAATACCCTTATTTCACTAGAACCTTTAATAAGAAAAATGATGTACTCCGTTTACTAAACTTTTCGAGTTTGGTAAACGTAAGCATATCACCGAAGCCTGTAATTACCTAAATATCAGTGCTTTACTTACGTTTACGGCTATCCACCTAAGTTTTCCGAATGTGGCTACTAGTACGGGCTGTCTTTAGCTGCCCACGACCATAAGGGAGCATTCACGTTTGTGCGAATATACGCGAGTTAAAGGTTTTTCAAACCTTTTTTCCGATAGCTATCGGCAGCTAAAGACAGCCGCTACTAGGGTGTCAGGTAAAGTTAGACGGATAGCCACGTTTACTCTTTGAAGTTTAGTAAACGGATTTCAGAATATTGTTTTTCATTTTAACTCAGGTTGAATGTAACAAATCGGCTACCCGTCTAACGTTGGACAGTTTGATAATCAGTGAGTTACAATCCCGTACAGCTATCGGGATGAAATTCAGGTTATTATGACAACTATGAACTATGAACTGTCCAACCATGAACTGATAGCCAACAAATCAACGAATTACAACACATATCATGGCAAAATTAAAAATACGAGGCAAAGACCTCGAAAAGATAGGCTACCCGCGTGGTAGCAAAGTAGCGAGTTTGGCTATCAATGTGATGATGAGACATTACAAAAAAAATAATAAAAATTTCGTCATCAGTTTATTGGAAAAAATTGCTAAAACCCCCGAAAATTACACAGAAGATGAGATACTCCGACAAATCGCGGAGCAATTCACAGAACCCGAAGAAACCGTATTGGAGCAGCACGATAATGGTGAGGAAATTTCACTGATTCATCCCAACCAAATACCGGACTACAAGACTTACGGTAGCCGACACATTGCCCCTGCTGCCAGGCAGCAAATGGATGTTGCGATGCGACTTCCTGTGGCAACGGGCGGCGCACTCATGGCAGATGCACATGCGGGCTATGGCTTACCGATTGGTGGCGTATTGGCAGTCGAAAATGCAGTAATTCCCTACGGCGTGGGCATGGATATTGGTTGTCGGATGTGCTTGAGTATTTTCGATATACCTGCGGACTATCTGAAACATCACCGACACCAATTGACCCTTGGCTTGAAGGAAAATACTCGTTTTGGCAATCGGCATTTTGATAAAACCAATCCGCCGGAAATACTTGACAGGCACGAGTTTCGGGAAATTCAAACGGTCAAAAAATTGAAGGATAAAGCCTGGCGGCAGTTCGGTAGTTCGGGATCGGGCAATCATTTTGTGGAGTTTGGCGTGGTAGAAATCACTGAGCCGGATAATGGTTTGGGGCTTGAAACGAAGCCATATTTGGCACTGTTGTCGCACTCCGGTTCGCGGGGTTTTGGGGCTACTATTGCACAGACTTATACCCGCATTGCAAAGGAACAATGCCGTTTACCGAAGGCAGCGCAACATTTGGCATGGCTCAATCTGGACTCGGAAGCGGGCATGGAATATTGGCTGGCAATGAACCTCGCGGGCGATTATGCTTCGGCTTGTCATCATGAGATTCATCGGCGTTTGTCGCTTAGTTTTGGTGAAAATCCGATTGCGGTGGTTGAAAATCATCACAATTTTGCATGGAAAGAAACCCTGCCAACGGGTGAGACGGCTATCGTACATCGCAAGGGCGCAACGCCTGCCGGAAAGGGAGTGCTTGGCGTGATTCCGGGTTCGATGACGGCTCCGGGATTTATCGTGCGTGGCAAGGGCAACCCCGCATCAATCAACTCGGCTTCGCATGGTGCGGGCAGGCAGATGTCGCGCACAAAGGCAAAGGCTTCATTCAGTGGAAAAGAGATGAAACAGGCTCTCCGCAAAGCAGGTGTCAAACTCATTGGCGGTGGTATTGACGAGATTCCGATGGCATACAAAGACATTCACCAAGTGATGGCAGCACAGACGGAACTGGTGGATGTACTGGGTACTTTTTTGCCTAAAATTGTGCGGATGGATAGGTAGGGGAAATGTAAAATGTAAAATGTAAAATGTAAAATGTAAAATGTAAAACTGTCATTTCTGTTAAATTTTTTCGAGTTATTAAATGTTCCGAATGAGGTCATTTTTCTTATTGAAATTCAAAATTTTCATAACCTAATTCAAAATATAATTTGGTTTTTAAAATTTTTTTAATAAAATA
>CALIZI010000385.1 GCA_938028705.1 uncultured Saprospiraceae bacterium
TTAGGTTTAAAATTATACTTTTTATTTTACAAAATGTTTCATTGTTATATTGCTATATTGTTGATAAACAGGTATTTATGATTTAATTTTGGCTATATACAACAATAAAACAATGTAACAATCTAACCATAAAGCAGTATATTTTATTACTAAAACAAATCAATCAAATAATACACAGCAAAAGCGACCCAGGCCACCAAACCGATATAAGCCAATACTATCAACAGGCGAGACGGACGATGCGAGGTGGGTACATCTGCGCTTTGAATCGCTCGTAAATTGATAAAAGCGATAAGCGGACTCATTAAAAAAGAGATAATCGTCACGTATTTGAGCAGCTGCAACATGCTCGTTGCCGAAAAATAAAACAAGGCAAAACCGCCCAATCCGACGATAACTACCGCCCATTTATAGCTGCTTTCGAGGAAAGCCGTTTGTTCTTCATTTTTGATACATTCCTCATATTTCAACACCCGCAAGCCCCTTACAAAACATCGCGGAAAGGCATCCAAGACCGTAATCAGCGTGCCGTAAATCGTACCGAAAGCCGCCACCGCGATGATGTAATACGACCAATTTCCCAAATTTTGTGTGAATATATTGAGGAGTTTATTGGAAAATTGAGTTGCATTTCCATCCAATACCGTACCCGTACCAAAGACCGTAAATGCCCCAATCGTCATAAACATCAATGCCAATACCAATGAAAATATATAGCCTACTTTAAAGTCAAAAAGACTTTCTTTCAGTGTAGGATGATAGCCCGTAGATTTCGTTTTTTCTACATTCCAAATACTATTCATCGTGGAGGCTTCCATACCCGCAGGCATCCAACCAAGCAAACCAATCAGCAAGCCCAAACCCGCACCTTCAAATAAAGGTGTAGGTTGAAAATTCTCGACAGGTGTGACTTGTCCTTTAAGCAGCACTGCCACAAATGCCGTCAAAACCGTCACCAACAAAACCGCAGATATAATTTTTATCAAACTATCCAAACCACTGTATCCGCCAAATAATAAGGACAAAACCGAAGCCCCCAAAATCAAGCCCGTCAAGACCGGCACCGAAATACTTTTTATCCCAAACATCGTCGCCAACAATCCGGCACTGACCGCTCCAATCGCTCCTGTCACCGCAAACATACTAATGCTAATCACCAACATAAAAACCAAAACCGCCCAAGTGCCTTGTTGCTTATACCCTCTCAACAGACTGAAACCCGTCGCATTGGCATATCGCGGTCCGAACTCGTAAAAAGGATATTTGAGCAGCAAGGCAATCGTGATTATCCAAAAATACACCATACCATGATGCGCCCCCGCCCGCGTGGATAGTACCAAGTGAGAAGTACCGATAGCTGCACTCGCAAATAGCAGTCCGGGACCTATGGATTTGATTTTTTGCCGAATAGTGGTTTTATGTTCTGCCATTGTGAATGATTTTGGTTGTTTAAGTAATGAGACAAAAATAAACTAACAATATTTGAACCACTAAGCGCACTAAGAACACTAAAATCGAATAGGTGCAGAGTTCACGAAGTATTTATAAGTATTTAATAATGAATTATTTACATTATCTTAGTTTTCTTACTTCGTTCATTCGACTTTTGTGTTCTTTGTGCACTTAGTGGTTAAGATATTTTTGTCCAACTACTTAGAATCAGCAAAAGAGTCAATCCCTCTGATTTACACATCCCGTATGCGAACATAAGTGTTTTTGGGTGTTTTTCATAAAAATAAATCAGCAAAAACAATATCTTCACCATACGATTAAGTCGTAGAAATGCTACCCCATTCAAAGCAGCAGATTTAATTAAAATATTTTAGGACAAAAAAATACTTAACACATGAAAAAAATCATCTTTCTTTTAATGCCTTTAATTTTACTCAACTCAATTAGTGGCAATGCACAAAAATTACAGCTAGACTTTGGTGCCGGAATTCATCTCACAAAAATAAAATTTCATCACAACAGCCCAATAGACTCGGACTCGGACGATGAATATACGTTTCGCAATAGTTCAAATCTAACTTTTGGAATCTCATCTCCCATTATAAAAGAGAAATTAAATCTCAGATCCGAAATCGGATTTATAAATACTAATGTATTCCTTTCAATGAGATACGATTATATGGAATCATCTAACTCCGGTACTATCTCGAGAATTACATATCTAAATAATCAAAAACTTTATTTTGCAATACTACCGGAATATAAGTTAAATATTGATGTATTCTCTTTTACTTTTAACGCCGGACCATTAATTTCCATAGATGTGTCAAATACAATGAGTTCAATCAATACTATTTTGAGACCAAAATCTATTCCTGATGGATTTAAACTTGGAGCAGGGTTACAATTTGTTCAAAACAACTTGGGTGCTTTTCTTAGATTGTCTTATACAAATGTAGGAAAAAGTGAATTACAGAACATCTATCATCCCAAAATAAGCTATAGTTATATACTATGGAACATTGGAGTAATTTATTCAATTTAAAGTGTAAGAGAAGAAAATAATCTCGCTCATCTGTACTATGAGATGAAAATCGTTATTGTAATGTAAAATGTAAAATAATAAACTCACATTTCTGTTAAATTTTTTCGAGTTCAAATTTTTATTGATTTTCAATTAATAATAAATAGTTTAAAATTAATATTTTATTAAAAAAATTTTAAAAGCCAAATTATATTTTGAATTAGGTTGTGAAAATTTTGAA
>CALIZI010000386.1 GCA_938028705.1 uncultured Saprospiraceae bacterium
GCTACGGGCTGGTATTAGGTTCTTTGACAATTTTTGCAAATTCAATAAAACACTCTTTTCACGCAGAGTTCGCAGAGAACGCAGAGTGCTGATAATCAATTCTCTGCGACCTCTGCGTTCTCTGCGTGAGACACTATTTGCAAAAAATGTCAAAGAACCAAACAATATAGCTACGGGCTGGTATTAGGTTCTTTGACAATTTTTGCAAATTCAATAAAACACTCTTTTCACGCAGAGTTCGCAGAGAACGCAGAGTGCTGATAATCAATTCTCTGCGACCTTTGCGTTCTCTGCGTGAGACACTATTTGCAAAAAATGTCAAAGAACCAAACAATATAGCTACGGGCTGGTATTCAAATGAAAAAACTAAATATCGACTTTATTTTATTTGATTTAATTGGTACAACGATTAAAGACTCCAATAGTGGTACTTCCCTCATTATCAAGGCTTTCCACCAAGCATTTCTCACCAATGGACACGACATCAACTACGAATTACTCCATCAACAAAGAGGCAAGCGTAAGCGCGATGCGATTCAAAATATATTACACAGTACAGGATTAGACGAAAGATTGACCGATAAAATTTATACGGATTTTATTGGATTATTAGATCAGTCTGTGCATTATTTTTCGGAAATGGAAGGTGCATCCGAAGTATTTAATTATGTCAAAAAAAGAAATATAAAAATCGGAATAGGAAGTGGTTTGCCTTTAGATTTTATACAGAGTATTCTACAACAAGTCGGTTGGAAAGCGGATGATTTTGACTATATCGGCAGTTCCGACGAACTCCCCGAAGGACGACCTCATCCCGCTATGATTTTGGATGCTATGCACCAATTGAACCTCACCAATCCTTCAAAAATTCTGAAAATCGGCGATACATGTGTAGATGTGCAAGAAGGCAAAAACGCCAAGACCCTAACCGCTATGGTACTCACCGGAACGCAAGGAAAAGAAGCATTGGGCGAGGTTGTACCCGATTATATTTTTGAAAATATAAAAGAGCTAATAGATGTATTAGATTTTAATTAATTAAAATTATTTTATAATATTTTTTATCTTAAAAATGAATTTTTTATGAAATTTATTTATTTTAAAATAAAAAAATACCTAAATCCATGACAAATATCATAATTGAAAAAAGCGAATCCGTTACCACCATTCTAATCAATCGCCCACAGGTAAAAAATGCAGTGGACGGCATTACAGCCCGACAACTGGCGGATGCGTTCAGAGATTTTGATGCGGACGAGTCGGCTTCGGTGGCAGTCTTGGGCGGTGTAGGCGGTACTTTTTGTGCCGGTGCAGATTTGAAAGCAGTAGCCGGACAAGGAGAACGCAACCAAACCACGCCCGACGGTGACGCACCCATGGGACCTACCCGAATGTTGCTCTCCAAACCTGTCATTGCAGCTGTATCGGGTTATGCGGTAGCGGGTGGTTTGGAATTGGCATTATGGTGCGATATGCGGGTGGTGGAACGCTCGGCTGTCATGGGCGTGTTTTGCAGACGTTGGGGCGTACCTTTGATAGATGGCGGTACGGTGCGTTTACCGCGATTGATAGGTATGAGTCGGGCAATGGATTTGATATTGACAGGCAGACCTGTGGACGCACAAGAAGCCTTTAATATTGGTTTGGCAAATCGTGTAGCAGAAGATGGTGAAGCTCTGAAAACAGCACAAGAATTGGCTGCAAGTATCACCAAATTTCCGCAGACCTGTATGCGGAATGACCGCCTGAGTGCCTATACACAATGGAATTTCTCCATCAACGAAGCGATGCAAAAAGAGTTTGAATTTGGGATGACTACCATTGAATCGAATGAGACTTTGGAAGGAGCGAAACGATTTGCGAGTGGTAAAGGACGGCATGGGAGTTTTGATAATATTTAATTTTGAATGAATGAATAAACACTTGTTTATCAATTCATTCATTCAAAATTCAACATTCATTCATTATTCCATCAAATCAGGAAATGCCGACACAATATCCTGCCAAATCGGTTGATAACTAAACCAACCTGCCACCGGAAATCCGACTTCCTGATTGCGTGTTTTCAAAGCGACATCATGGTTGATGTGGTGAATTTTATTACCCGTTAATTCTGCCATAATTTGTGATTGACAACAACGTTCCATACTGATAAACCACCAAGCCGCTTCTTCTACCGAACCGCCAACGGTCAGCAAGCCATGATTTTTCAAAATAGCCGCTTTCTTATCGCCCAATGCCTCTGCGATTCTATCACCTTCGCTCGTTTCATTCACTACGCCTGTGTAATGATCAAAAAGCCCGTGGTCATCATAAAATGCACATGAATCTTGTGTGATGGCATCCAATTTTTTCCCAAAAGCTGAGAATGTTTTTCCATATACAGAATGTGCGTGTGCCGCAGCCACTACATCAGGTCGAGCTACATGTATGCGGGAGTGAATGGCAAAAGCCGCCTTATTCAGCATCGGATGTTTACCTTTTACAATTTCGCCTTCTTCATTCACCAGAATGAGGTCAGAAACCTTGATTTTATTGAAAGAAACCCCAAAGGGATTGACCCAGAAATGGTCGGTCAATTCCGGGTCGCGGGCAGTGATGTGTCCGGCTACGCCTTCCGAAAAACCAAATTTACCGAAAACCCGAAATGCACCTGCTAATTGTTGTTTGCGATGCAATCTTTCCGCTTTGACATCTGAACGGGTGGGCATCAAATTTTCGTACATGGGTGGATTTGAAACAGCCATATCTTTTAATGATTAATGGTTAATGTATAATGATTAATTGTCAATAGTACGCAAGCAATATATTAACTTTTTTTTGCTTGGACTGAGATAAAGATATTTTTTTATAAAAAAATACATTACACACTTTTGTATTTTACATTCAAGCTACCTTACCTCGTCAATACAATATAATCATTGATGACAGTCTTTAGAAACTCAATTGGTTTGGGAGGACGTTGTTGAATTTGGAGTTTTTTCATCACGATTTTAAGGACTTCATTCAGTGCTGTACGATGTGCGTCATTGGGGTAACGACTAAAACGATTAATGGCTGTTTTAATCAGTAGCATATCCTGCTCTGAAAATTGGCGGACTGCGGGATAACTAACTTCATAATTTTCCAAAGATTTGATGCGATTAATATCTTCAAAACGCAAATTCATACTCGAATTGATGCGAATGACCGTAGTATTTGCGACAATATCTCCCAATCGCTGCCGCTTGGGAGACGAGCCAATCAACAGCGAAGCCACCATACCCAAAGACCCCCAAATATCCAACATTCGGAAAGTCCAGCGAATCAGATAATCGTTCAAAATAGGTTCACGCCCTGTCAGTTTGACTACCTTAATACTCATAGCACGTTTGCCTATCGTTTGTCCGTCCATGAGAGATTCAAGTGTCAGGGAGTAAAAGAGAAAAATAGGCAAGACAAAAATCATATCAAAGATACCGGTCTGCTGTACTCCTTCCACAAAAGACACAAACAAGAATAGTATCAACAGGAAAACACATAAAAAACCGATAAAAAACGGTGATATTTTGCGAATATCCTTGCCAACAATAAGGACATAAGCCCCCAAGATCACACCAACGTAAACCAATATAAATGCCCATAAAATATTATGGCTCAAAGCCATTTCGAGCAAAGATTCAAAAAGGATATAAGCAAAAAGGATAATGATTAGGTCTATAATAAATGCTAAAAGGCGTTCTCCCCAAGAGGCGAGTTCGTACTCAATGGCAACTTTTTGTGTTGTGGTAATTTCTATTTTTTGCACGAGGAATTTTCTTTGGAACTTAATGTAGTGATTCGCAATTTGTTGATTCGTGATTGGTGTATCAAAGTATTGACAAGCAATACGCTGACGAACTAATCTATATCAAAGATATAAAATTTTTTGATTCTAAAAAATTAGAGAGGCATTTTAAAGTTGCCTGTTCCTGACTTGATCATTGATTTTCAATAAAATCACAAAACAAATCACAAATCAACGAATTACGAACCACAACGTTACACGCTTTGAATAGCATGAAAAGTGTTGGGAATAATAGAATTATCTTGTATTGCCCGAATGATCATATCGTGATTTTTTTGGTATTCTTGGTAGTTTTCAAAATCCTGATACATGATACTTCCCGTATAGTGAATGACCATACGATAGTGTATTCGTTGTATATTATTATAATAAAATCGGGTGCAAATAGAATCAATTTTGGCGGTTTCCAATTTGTTCAATTGCTCACGCATGAGAATAGTTGGTTTTTATTTTTTGAAAAAAGCACCTAAGAAGAGAATGTTAAGGAAATCACAAAATTAGTGCCAAATAGGGTGAGAGTGGAGAGTGAGAGAGTAGAGAGTGTAAGAGTAAAAAAATAAAGAGTGTAGAAGTAAAAGTTATACACTAACTTTTATTCTCTACACTCTTTACTCTTTTATCTCTCCACTCTCCCACTAATTAATAATAAATGCCATGTCTCCATTTATATTGACGGGATGCGAAACGGTAGCTGAGTCCGACTTTGCCGCCTAAGCGGATGTTGTAGAGAGTTCCGTCGGCAAATGGAGCAGACAGGTTATTGACATCAGTACCTGCGGCTGTACGCAAGCCAAAGGTCAGGTGTATATTGGGGTGCATATAAATATTGTAATCTGCTCCTACAAATGCACCGATTTCTTGCTGAATAAATTTATCACTAAGATTAGGGTCGATGTCAGGACGTTCTCTGTCTTCTATATCACTACTTCGCAATTGACCATAATGCGCTCCCATGACCAGACTTATCGTTTTCGGCACACGCTTATTCATACTATTGAGACGGCGTGTTTGATATTTGAATGAAAGCGGTATATAATAGTAGTTTGCCTTGGCGTAATACGGTTCAGCAATTCCGATAGCCGGTTCACTGTAACTTTGTGATAAATGACTTCTGACAAACTCAACTTCTACACCAAAATTAGGAGAAAACTGATACCCTCCACCGAGTCCGAGTGAATTGCCACCATTGAGCAAATCATACTGAAAGTCACGTTCACCTGCCAATTCATCAAAAATTTCATCATTTGCGATATGAGAAATATAACCGAAAAAAGAAGAAGAAACATACCAACCGCGATAACTCAACTTCATTTTTGCCAAGTCATTATCCTCTGCCATATCCACCAGATTACTTTCTACGGTAGGTGCGGCAAACTCTTTGCCCCAACCTCCGAAAGCAGTGGATACTTCAAGCATTTCCAAATCATCTGTAAAGTCGATACTAGGTTGAATACTTGGTATTTCAGTCTCCAATTCCTTGACTTTCAGTGTTTTTACTGATGAAATCAAATCAACAGGGCGAGTTTCCTGCTCCGTCACGAGAGGGGCTATTGTCAATTGCTGTGGAGTAAAATTATTTTCCGTACCTCTGCCCGAAACAGGAGGTAAGGAAGTACCGTTGGAATCAAATCGGACACTTCCGCTACCCACTGAAGATGATTGACTAATACTTTCGTCAATCTCGCCACTTTGCCTTACTACCTCAACTCGGGTTACAGGCTGCTTCTCAACAGAAGATATTAAATCTTCTGCCGAAGCTTCTCCAGGGACGCTCTCCAAAGGTCGGTCTGATTCGCTATTGTCCGTAATTTGTTCGATTGGAGTATGCTCAATAATAGTTGGTTTGATTGGAGTAGTAATATTCTTTGGTTTATCAGGGTCGGTGTTAGTTATAGGAGGAGATTGGGAAGTATATTGATAATATTGGTCCACCAAAAAAGTAAACATCAACATCACAAACAGGACGGCTGCCACTCTTTTCAAGACATGTAAATGACGGCGTATAGCCACCGAACTAAATGGAATAAGTGGGCGGATACGTTGCCAGACAGCTTCGCGGGGTTCTATCTCGTGGCGCATAAATGACCTTCTTACGCCGGTATCAAATTCGCGGTTCAATACATTTTCGAGGATATGAGCCGAAGGTTCAACGGCAAAATCATCAAAGGCTTCTTGGAATTTAGCATCAAAATTCTCAGCTACGTCCAGTTCACCTTGTATAGCTGCCCACATACCTGCGGAAGGTATTGCTTCAAAGTCTTGGAATGAACTGCTGAAAACTTGGTCAGTTTCGGAGGAAAGCGTTTCGTTGATTTGCTCCCAGACTTGCGGGCGGGGAGCAGTAACAAAACCTTCAAAGGCAGCTTGTACACTGACATTGAAGCGTTGTTCCAAAATGTTGTCTAACATTTCAGGAGCAGGAGTCGCCTCAAAGCCATCAAAAGCATTTTTTACGCTTGCATCGAAGTGTTGTCCCAAGATATTATCTAATATTTCGGGAGCAGGAGCCACTTCAAAGCCGTCGAAAGCACTTTGTAGGCTTGCATCGAAGTGTTGTCCCAAGATATTATCTAATATTTCGGGAGCAGGAGCCACTTCAAAGCCATCAAAAGCACTTTGTAGGCTTGTATCGAAGTGTTGTCCTAAAATATTATCTAACATTTCGGGAGCAGGAGCCACCTCAAAGCCGTCAAAAGCACTTTGTACGCCTACATCGAAGTGTTGCCCCAAAATATTATCTAATATTTCAGAAGCGGGTTGCACCTCAAAGCCGTCAAAGGCTGTCTTGATATGTGAGTCTATATTTCTATTACCGTTCATGTGCGTGTGTGGATATGGAAATTTTGAACAGTCAAAAATAATAATATTTTTGTTCTTTTTATAAAAAAGGGTATTCAAATTACCAATGAAATTGATTTAGGTTATTCTATATTTTATATTGTAAAATATAATATAAAACATTAAACCTATCAATATCACTAACTATAAAAACGATTGAATGGAGTATGAATAAATGATAAAATAAACGGAAAACGTCATTTATTCATTTCAATCATTTTTTATATTAAAAACCATTGGATAAAAACAGCACATTAACAAAAGGTCATCATTGACAGTAAAAAACTATGAACCATGAACCAATAACTATGAACTGTCAGGTTATTCCAAATTTTTAATCATCTTCTGGAGAATCGCTCTGGCTCTTGCCAGTTGAGATTTCGAGGTTCCTTCCGAGATATTCAACTTTTCTGCTATCTCTTTATGTGTAAATCCTTCTATGATATACAAATTAAAGATAGTTCTGTAACCGGACGACAATTTTTGAATCAGTTTGAGTAAATCCTGCGTAGCAAGATTTTCTACCGCCACTTCATCAATTTGCCTAAAACTGGCTTTTTCCAGTTCCGAATGTCCGGTGTGGTTCGTGGATTTTCGATAATGCTCGATAGCTGTATTGATAAAGATTCTCTTTATCCAGCCTTCAAAAGACCCATCTCCTCTAAACTTGTCGATATTATTAAATACCTTGATGAATCCTTCTTGAAGAATATCCTCTCCACTGTGATAATTGTTAGCATAACGTAAACAGATACCAAACATTTTTGGTGAGTAATATCTGTACAGCACTTCCTGTGCATCACGTCTGCCCGCGACACAACCCTTGATTAAATCCTCCTGGGTGTATCCTAAAGTAAGTACTTCAGCCATTGTACACTTGGTTGTAAAAATCTACGTATAGACTTCAATTTTTGGTTATAAATATGTCGAACATGTTTTGGTTTTGTAAAATTACAAATGAGCAAATCATGAACAACAGCCTTTTCAATAGCGGAATGACCAACAAAAATCATTCCTTTAACGATTTTCCTTAATTTAATTAGTTGATAGTTCATGGTTCATAGTGTAGCTATTTACTATGAACCATGAACTATCAACTATCAACTAAAAACTTTTTTAGTTGTAAGATAGCCTTAGCACGGTGGCTGATCTTATTTTTTTCCGCAATACTCATTTCAGCAAAACTTCGTGTTTCGCCTTCCGGCACAAATACAGGGTCGTAGCCGAAGCCGCCCGTACCTGTTCTTCGGGTTTGGATAGTACCGCGAATAATACCTTCAAAAGTATATATTTCTCCTTCGAGAATCAGCGCAACAACAGTACGAAACTGTGCTGCACGGTTGGTTTGGTGTTCAAGTTTTGTGAGGACTTTTGTTATGTTGGCATTAGCATCTTTAGCGGTTCCGGCATAGCGGGCTGAATATACACCGGGTTCACCATTGAGTGCCTCCACTTCGAGACCTGTATCTTCCGCAAAGCAATTTTGGACAGCATAGTTCTCGACAACATAGCGGGCTTTTTGTAGTGCGTTTCCTTGTATCGTGGGGCTTGTTTCGGGTATCTCCTCATCACAGCCGATTTCATCAAGACCTATTAATGTATAATCGCTCAATATCAACTGTATTTCCTCTAATTTATGAGGATTCCCCGTAGCAAACACTATTTTTTTCATTATTCTACTGTTATACTTCATTAGGGTGAGAATTGGACTTTTTGACGTGAGGGATTTTGTGTTTAGTTTTTGCTTTGAAATTGGGCGTTTATCGAGATAAATAACTAATTTCAAAGTGAAAAATAAGCGCAAAAGCCACCGTCAAAATGTTCGATTCTTACCCTAATGAAGTATATATTGTTTCATGGCTATATTGTTTTATTGTCGTATTATTTGATTATTTTTTGCGTAGCAAAAAATATATTTCAATAAAACCATACAACAATAAAACAGTGAAACAATGTAAGTTCAATCAAGAAATGTCGTTTTCAGATACACCCAAAATTGACGTTTCTTATGTTGATCTTCTGACAATTTTTTCAAGCTGTCTGCAAAAAATATTTTACAACCTTGTATCTCCATTTCTTGATAAGACGATACATTGGCTTGAATTCCCAATTGATGAGGTGTCAGACCGAAGACAAATAAGTGTTTGGCATCAAATTGATTCAAAGAACGGAAACTACACGATGTTTCTTGTGTTATAGGGATGCAGAGTGTATCGTTTTCAAGATTAAAACCAATAGCATGTATGATTTTTCCAAGAAAATCTTTTGCATTTTGTAAACTAAACTCCTCTGCATTGTGTGAATAGACGATAATAATGCCTTTTTGGTTGTCTCCGAAAGCATTTTTTTTCAATATTTCATTATCATCTTCGCCTATATCGTAAATTTTGTAATCAATGAATTGCATTATCTCAAAATTTTATTTCGTTTATGCGCTTTTAAAAAAATTATATACCTTAAAATTAAGCAAATAATAGAAAAAATCCGTAATTTTGGGGAGAATCGTGTTGTAGTGTTGATGTATTGTAGTGTAACGTTGTAGTATTAATGTGATGTAGTTCTAATATCATATTAAAATACGTAACACCACAACACTTCAATACCACAACACCACAACACTCCAACACCACAACACTTATATTATGAAGTACAACATCTCTTTCCAACCTACCATTCAATCGAAACTGGCTTCGATAGATTTTGATAATCTTCCTTTCGGACAGGTATTTTCCGACCATATATTTGTCGCGGATTATCGTGACGGTGCATGGCAAGACCTCCGTATTGAGCCTTTCGGACCGATTACTATGATGCCCTCCAATCTGACTTTGCATTATGGTCAGGCGATATTTGAAGGTATGAAAGCCTTTAAAAATCAAGCGGGTACACCCGTCTTGTTTCGTCCTGAGATGCACGCCAAACGCTTGAACGCATCTGCGGCGCGTATGTGCATGCCCGATCTGCCGGAGGATTTATTCTTGGAAGCACTTCACCAACTGGTTGGTATTGACCATGCGTGGATACCCAACAAGCCGGGCAATAGTCTGTACATTCGCCCTTTCGCCTTTGCGACAGAGGAAATCATTGGTGTTCGCCCTTCCAACAGCTACAAATTTATGATTTTTACGGCACCCGTAGGACCTTATTACGATAAACCGCTCAAATTAATTGCTGCCAACAAGTATGTACGTGCCGTACCGGGCGGTGTGGGCGAGGCAAAAGCCGCCGGAAATTATGCCGCCGGATTGCTGCCTACACAAGAAGCACACGACGCAGGCTACGACCAAATCCTCTGGACGGATAACCACGAATACAAATATATTCAGGAGTGTGGTACGATGAATATCGTTTTTATGATTGGCGATACTATCGTCACGCCTGCTACCGACGGCGCTATTCTGAAAGGTATTACGAGAGATACCCTATTGTACATGTTGCGCCAAAAAGGAATGAAAGTAGAGGAGCGTCCGGTCTCTATCGACGAGTTGGCAAAGGCACACCAAGCCGGTACACTAAAAGATGCCTTTGGTGTTGGAACGGCAGCGGTTATCGCGCCTGTCACAGAGATTTCATATTATGAATCACAAGATGCCACAAGGGTCAAGACCATTAAACTGCCATTAGAAGGCAGAGATATTTCTACAGGGCTGAAAAAAGAATTGCACGAAATTCGTACCGGTATCCTGCCCGACCCTTACGGTTGGGTACACGAAGTGAAAATACGTGATGCGGCTGCGGTTTGATTTTTTTTGATAAAAATATTTGAATGAAGCGGATGACGTGTGTTGTCCGCTTTTTTTGTGTTTATTATTTAAATGAATTTGAGGGATGATTATACCGTAAATTAGATAAAAAATATGTATTTTTGGGATAGTCATCCCGCAAATGTATTTTTTTCAATAAAAAAATAAACTTCATTCAAGTAGTATAATATTGATTTTCAGGGTAGTGCTAGACATAATGCTATTGAACCACTAAGTCCACGAAGAACACTGAGGTCGAATAGACGCAGAGTTCACAAAGTATTTCTAAGTAATTAATAATGAATTTCTTACACTATCTTAGTTTTCTTACTTCGTCTATTCGACCTCTGTGTTCTTTGTGTCCTTTGTGGTTTCAGCATTACATGTATAGCACTACCATTTTCAGTATATTATAAAACGAATAGCGAATCACAATAATAATATGAATATTGATGAAAAAATATTAATAAAAAGAATGATTACTGATAATAATTGGTGGTCAGCAGGACTTATTCCTTATTATAAGGAACTCAATAAACGAGCTTATTATTACGGGTTTAATGAATTGGTCAATCAGCGTATTCCACACCGGGCGGTCATATTGATGGGACCAAGACGGGTAGGAAAAACGGTCATGATGTATCAGGCAATTCAGGATTTGATTGATGCAGGAACGGACCCCAAAAAGATATTTTATTTTAGTATAGATACACCCGTTTTTACCAATATACCTTTGGAAGAATTATTTTTAAAGGCATTGAGTATCCACGAATTGGAAGCTGATGACTGTTATGTTTTTTTTGACGAAATACAATACCTCAAAGATTGGGAAATACACTTAAAATCATTGGTAGATACATACCGGAAAACAAAATTTACGGCAAGCGGCAGTGCTGCGGCTGCACTGCGGATGAAGAGTCGGGAAAGCGGTGCAGGGCGTTTTACAGACTACTTTTTGCCGCCACTTACTTTTGCCGAATATATTGATTTGAATGCTTATCAAACACTACTGACAGCAGCGGAAAATGACTATTACAGTTCGGGAAAATTTTATATCGGCGATGACATTAAAACACTCAATCGTCATTTTATTGACTATATCAATTTCGGAGGATTTCCTGAATTGTCCTTATCCAAAGAAAAAGTAAAAAACCCGGAGCGGGTCATTCAACAAGATATTACCGATAAGGTGATTCTGAAAGATTTGCCCGGCTTATTTGGTATCGAAAACACCGCAGCTCTGCAACAATTTTTTAATGTATTGGCATATCGCACAGGTGAGATAATGAGTTATAAATCCATTGGTAAAGAGACCAATACAGATATAAAAACCATTAAAAAATATTTGGAGTACCTCGAAGCGGCATTTTTGATTAAAATACTCTATCGCGTAGATGTGACCGCCAAACGCCTTCGTAAAATTACACAATTTAAAATCTATTTGACCAATCCGAGTTTGTATATTGGCTTATTCGGGCGGGTCGATGAGGGTGATGAGCGGCTGGCACACTTGGTCGAAACGGCTGTTTTTGCTCAATATTTGCACCGCGAACACGCCTACCTGCGCTATGCACGTTGGGATGACGGTGAAGTGGACCTGATACAAATCAGCCGGAATATGCAAGATGTAGAATGGGCATTGGAAGTCAAATGGTCGAACTCACCCAAGTCAAATAAGTTGAGCTATTTTATGAATAAAAATAATTTGAAAAAGGGCATCATTACATCCAAAGAAGTACTGGAACAAACAGAGGATATTTTGATTGTACCCAACAGCATTCATGCCTACACCATTGGTAAAAATGCTTTTTATAATTTGTAATAATTTTGATAAAATATGTAAATTTGTATCATTATTAGGGTTTAAATATTATCGAATATGAAATTATCAGCCAAACAACTCAACAGCATCGCACAGTCTTTAGATATGGGAGTAATTTGTTATGTCCACAAAGAAACCGGAGAATTGAAAGAGACACTGACAGAAGAACATGCAGAGGAGACAGGCGTTTTGGAGGAATGGAAAAAAGAAATGCAAGAGATTGAAAATGAGCCGGATAAATATGTACAATTGGAAGCTATGACATCCAATGATTCTTATCGGGTCATGGAGGCTTTTGCCCATCAGGTAGAGGATAAAGTGATGCAGGGTCGGTTGTTGGCAACATTGGAAGGCTATAAACCCTTTGCCAATTTCAAACACCAAATAGACAATAGTAACATCAGAGAGGATTGGTTTACATTCAAACAACAAAAACTTGAAGAATTTGTAATGAGGCAAATTGAAGATTATGACGATGAGGAAGAGTAAATAATAATGTTGATTTTATAAAAAAAATATACAATGACAGAAGAAAAAATGAACGAAATCATTGGCTATGAAATCATTGTAGATTGTCACGACGAGGATGAGATAAAAAATAGTTGGTTTCATTATTTACAAGATGAACTGCGCTTTCCTTTTGAGGCTGAAATAGCAATCAAAAACAGAGGTGGCAAAGAAAGCATGATGCAAGTAGATGTCTTAGATTTGTCGGATAGCAATCTGGGTTTGGAAGCCGCTGCGGTCATCCTTGATGTTAGCGAAAAAGGGAGTGATAAAGTAATGGATGTCAGTATTTCCAAATTGGAAAATGTAAAAGGCAATCAGGCTACAATGGATGCCGTTGCCGTATGGAAGCATTGGGAGTCGGGGAAGTTTAAGTTTTAAAATAATGTCATAAAAAACCGTAAATTAGCCCCAAATTAAGCGGTCAATACCATGAGTAAAAGCAAAAAGCAGAAAAAACAAGCGGTCAAGAAGCAAGTTGCAACACCACTAACCTCAACATTTAAAGGTAAAATTTCTCTCGTTATACCCTGTTATAATGAAAGTGAGCGAGTACCCTTACTGTCAGATGCCATAAAGAAATTTGACCAAAAATGGAAGGGTGAATATGAGGTTGTTTTGGTAGATGACGGCAGTACGGATGATACATTCAAGAAATTACAAAATCTGAATCTCGCTGATAGTCAGGTCATTAGCCTTGAAAAAAACGCCGGAAAAGGTGCAGCCCTCCAACGCGGTGTCGAGGCAGCTACGGGTACACACATCCTCACCCTCGACGCAGACATGGCAACCTCCCCGCTCGAACTCAACAACTGGCTTCGCCAACTTCCTGATCATACTTTCCCTGACGATGAAATTCTTGTTGGCTCGCGTGAGCATCCTGATTCCGAAATCAAGGGCGAACCTACGCGCCGACTCATGGGTATCGTTTTCAATTTCATTATTCAACTTTTTACTTCACTCACTCAAAAAGATACCCAATGTGGCTTCAAACTTTATCCTGCCCATATTGCCAAAAAACTCTTTGCCGGACTTCACGTCAAAGGTTGGGCGCATGATGTAGAACTCCTCTACAAAGCTGATCTTCAAAACATACCGATACGCTCGATGCCCGTTACGTGGCAAGACGTAGCCGGCACCAAAATCTCCCCGCTACGCGATAGCTTTAAGATGTTTTTTCAAGCCCTGTTTATCTCACTTGCCGTCAAGTGGGATTGGTTTGTCAGGAAGCCTTTGCAAGATTTTAAAAAGAGTACAGATATTGGTAAAGAATCATCTGTTTTCCGGTTATTATTTGTCATTACCGCAGCCATATTATTGATTCTGATGCCTATGGTCAGCTCCGATTATGGCATGACAGGCGACGAACATACGCAACGTGTTTATGGCGATAAATTACTGAAAAACAAGGTGACAGACGGCAAAGATGAGAGCTACCTCAAGTGGAAAAATCTCCGTTATTACGGCGGAATTTTTGACTATGCCACTTCACGTCTCAATCCACCTGCCGACCCTGCCGCACCTTACTTCAAAGATGCCAAAGGTAAGGAATATCCTGACCGCGAAGAACCTGCTTTTCAAGCTCCCAATCGTCGTTTTGGGGATGTATATGACTTCCGGCATTTGATCAATTCGCTGGTGGGTTTTTTGATGATATTATTCGCCGGATTACTGGCAAAACAAGCCACCGGAAGCTGGCGTGCTGCCTTCCTTGCTCTGCTTTTTCTGGCACTCTCGCCGCGCATTTTCGGACATTCGATGAATAACCCAAAAGACATCCCTTTTGCCGCAGCATTTATTTTTACAGTATATCAATTATTTAAATTTATAAAACAATTACCCAATCCGAGTAAGGCTACTGTCTTATGGCTTGCCGTTGGTATTGCGCTAGCGATAAATGTGCGTGTCGGTGGTATTTTATTGATTGCTTATCTTGGTTTGTTTACGGCTGTGGCGCATTTGTGGAAGCCCGAATTACGCACTAAATTAACGGATGTCAAACACCTTTCAAAAATTACGGGAATTGGTTTGCTCATTAGTGCCATTGGTTATTTTGGCGGACAACTCTTCTGGCCTTGGGCATTAAAATCACCCTTCACCAATCCGCTCAAAGCATTAGGCGAAATGGAAAGTTTCGATACCGCCATTCAGATTTTATTTGAAGGAAAACGTATCTGGTCTGAGGTCGTTCCTTGGTATTATATCCCAAAATGGATGACCATAAGTTCTCCGCTTTTCTTTAGCATTGGGCTTATTTTATCAATTATTTTATTTTTTATTTTACGAAAAAAAATTAACACACTCGCCTTCGCGCTAATGTTTTTTGCAGGGGTATTTCCGGTGGCTTATGCAGTGCTTAAAGGTTCATCATTATACGATGGCATGAGGCACTTTCTGTTTGTCTATCCTATTTTAGCCGTACTTTCAGCTTGGGGTTTTAATATGTTGATTCAATTGATTCCCAATAAGTTAGGCAAATATGCGGTGGCTGGTATTTTGGCTATTTTACTTGCCTTACCCGCTATTTTTATGGTCAAAAATCATCCGTATCAATATGTTTATTTTAATGAAATATTTGGTGGCGTGGATAATGCTTTTGGCAAATATGAAACGGATTACTGGATGACTTCGATGAAGGGTTTGAGCGATTGGGTGATTGAAAATGTACCGGAGGCAAAACAAGGTTGGGCAGCCGTACAAGCAGGAAAATCTGCCGAAGATATCAAGGCGCAAATACCGGAAGTTATCGTAGCAACCAATTGTGCCGAGCCGGTGGTGCATTACCTCGCGCATCGTGTTCCGAATGTCAAAGTCTATTATGTCCGCTATCACGACAGGCAAGAGCGTCCGTGGGAATATGGGCTGTGGTATTCGCGGCATATTGACCGCAGCTATATCGAAAATGCCTGGCCCCCCGCTGATATTGTTTATGAAGAAAAAATCGGGAATACAACCGTAGGTGCTGTCACCAAACGCAAGAGCGATGATGACTACAAGGGCTTTTTAGCAAAGAAAGAAAAAAACTGGCAGGAAGCGATTACATATTATGAAAAAGCACTATCACTTGACCCGAAAAATGAAAGTGTAATGATGACTTTATCCGATTGTTACCGCGCAGTAGGTGAAAATGATAAAGCGGAAAACGCGTTGGTGAAAGCATTGGAGATTAATCCTGAACATACAACGGTCTTGGGTATGTTGGGTGCTTTGTATGCTACAAAAGGCGATATGGCAAAAGCCAAAACAACCTTTAAAAAAGCTGTTGATACAAATTACAAATACAATTATGCGTATTATTTTCTGGCGCAAATTGAAGCACAAAACAATCCCGCTGAAGCCCTCGAATATATAGAACTGCACGACCTGCATAATGGCAATATCCCACAGGCTTATGACATGGGTATTCAACTGGCAAAGCAACAAGGTAAAGGTGCGGTCAGTGCTTATTTTGAAGCTAAAAAAGCATATATGGTGACACGAGATGGGCAACTCGCCATTAAAAAACTGGAGGAGGCACTACGAATAGACCCCAACTACGAACCTGCTGTGAAATTGCAAGCGACTTTTGATGAGTTGAGGGCGCAACAGAAGTGAAATTTTTAGGCTCGTAATTGTCTTTATTATGATGTTTAGGTTTGAAAAAATGTACTTATAACTCGACTTTTGTATTATAGTTTATTTTAAAACAATTATAAATTTAATTTTTTTTATTAAAAAAATATTAATAAATTATTTTTATTAATAAAAAAATTAAAATGTAAAAGTTGATTTACAACTGCCCGCTATCCAGCAATAATTTAGTCTTGAAAATGGTAACAAGCGATAGACCGTCTTGTATCTCACCCCGCATTGCCATGTCGAATACTTCTTGAAAGGGGAGTTTCCGCAGTTGGAGGTCTTCGGTATCTTCGGGCATCGCTTCGCCATAAGAGAGGTCTTGTGCAATATAGGCAACACCAACTTCATCCGTCACCGAATTGGAGGTATTCATGTCCAGTATTTTTGTCCATTTTTGAGCGGTGATACCGGTTTCTTCGAGTAGCTCGCGTTGGGCAGATTCGAGGGGCGTGCTGCCTTCCGGTGCGCCACCTTCGGGTATTTCCCAACTGTATTCCTTCAAAGTATAACGGTATTGCCCGACCAACCACGTATTCATATTTTCGTCCAATGGCAATATGCCCACTGCCAAATTTTTAAAACTGACGACACCGTAAATGCCTGCGTCTCCTGCAGGATTAAGCACCTGATATTCAGTGACTTCTATCCAAGGATTGTCATATTTAACTTCGCCGGAAAGGGTCGTCCATGTATTCTTTTCCATAACTTGAGAAATTCCAAATAACAAGCACCAAATTCCAATAAGGCTATGCTATTTTATTTTTTGTAACGTGAAAGGGAATTAAAATTTATAAGAAAATTCTGGCATGTTTAGAAAAGTATTTGACATTTTAGATAAATAAAAAATAATGTATCCCGTTTACTAAATTTTTCGAGTTTACTAAACGTAAGCATATCACCAGAGTTTATCGCTCATCTGTACTATAAGGTGAAAGTCGTTATTGTAATGTAAAATGTAAAATAATAAATGTAACTTGACAATGTTAAATTTAAAAAAATAAGAATGCGTCTTTGTTTGAAATAGGAAATCTGCGCTGAATTTGACCTAAAACTTGTCTGACATTTTCAAAATGTCTGACAAGTTTTAGGTCAAATTCAGAACGAAGCACCTTA
>CALIZI010000387.1 GCA_938028705.1 uncultured Saprospiraceae bacterium
TGAAGGAGCACAAAGGTATGCCAGAATACAAGGCTTTCTATCCACTACACGTAAACATCAATTCAGTGTTTTCAATGAACTTAAAGCTGCTTTGAAAGGGGATACTTTTCTTACAAAAAGTAAGGCTAGTAAGTAATTACAAAATGTTTTAAAAGGCTTTGTATTACAGACGGGTTGAAAAATCGTATTACATCAGGCAACCTTTTTTCCTATTTTCGGATAGGTATAAGTAGAAAATGAAGCAAGACCAATTACTTATTAAGGAAATTCTTAGGGGCAAGCGTGAAGCGGCGGCATCTTTGTATGCACAGCATGAGCGGTATTGGTTTCGTTTGTGCCTGCGATACGGGCGTAACAAGTCTGAGGCGCAAGATATTTTTCAGGAGGGCGTGGCGAAGGTTTTTGAGAGGTTAGATAAATTTGATGTGGAGCGTGGTACGTTTGCGAATTGGTCGAATAGAGTGATTGTAAATGAAGCATTAAAATATCTAAAAAAACATCAATGGCAGCAAACATTCGAAGATATAGAAACCGTCGGTAACAGGGCTGATGTGTCGGAAGATATTCTGGAAAAAATAACGGCTAAAGAACTGACGGCTTTGATTCAACAATTGCCGCTTGGGTATCGGGTCGTGTTTAATATGTATGAAATTGAAGGGTATTCGCACAAAGAAATTGCAGAGACACTGAATATCAGCGTAGGAACTTCTAAATCGCAACTTTCGAAGGCGAAGAGAACGCTGCGCGAACAACTAAAAGTTTTGTTTTGATAGCCACTGTACAGGCGATTTTAATCGCCATGTAAAATTAAATTGAATACATAAAACGTTCATTATTATATAATTACAAACAAATTATATACATGGCGGTTAAAACCGCCTGTACGAATTCACTTGACGGCTACCTGTCCCGTAACTTGATTCGGGAAAGTCGTCAGTATAGAAGTAAAATATGGAGAACAACGACAATTTAAGCGATTTTTTTAATAAGAAACTCAATGAGTTTGATGATTCGGACAGCACTTGGGATAAGCCTGATGCGGATGTTCGTGAGGCAGTATTGGCGAAAATTACGCCTCCTGTTGTGCCTACATTCAGCTATGTAAAGTTGGCTTGGGTTGGTGGGATTGCGGCATCTTTGTTGTTGGTTGGCGGGTATATGTATTCCTTGAAATCAGGGATGAATGATTTGAAATCAGCATTGAAAGAGGAGCGTGAAAAAGTGGAAGTTTTAGAACAAGAAATAGCCGATTTGTCCGAAAAACAATCGACAGAAATAGCGAAATTGACATTGAGAAATGATGAATTGACGAAATTGAATGATCGTTTTTTTGAGGAAAAAAATGAATTAGAAAATATCTCAACTTCAACCTCAACCTCAACTTCAACCTCAACTTCAACTTTAAATTCAACTTTAAATTCAATCGCAAATTCAACTTCAGCATTAACCGAAACGAAAAATATCCCTGCATTTGAAAGTGAAGTAAAGACAGAAATTACATCTATTCCCACAGAAAAAACAGCAAGTATTTTTGCAAAAAATATTTCTCCGATTTCTTTAAAAGAAATTTCAACGACAGATTTTCAGCTTGCAAATACAAGTACATTTATTCCGATAAATTATTTACATAAAAAAGAAAATAAATTTGAAATCGGCTATACATACACTCTGCAAGGTATGACTGTGCCGGTAATGCGGAAGTTTAATAAACAGAATTTTGTGGATGACAATTTTAGGACAAAAAAAATATATACGTCTTTTCATGGTTTGATTGCAGGTTATGAGGTGCAAGCAAATTGGTGGATACGTGCAGGTGTGCAAGTCGGACGCTCGGAAGTGGGGCAGGATAAGAATTTTAGTTTGCGCTATGATGATAGTGATGAATATATGGAAATGGGTGAACGTGTTAATGATTTTCTGCTGACCTCAAGTAATCCTTATATAGAAACAAATAGTGAATTGCAGGTATCTATACCGGAGGATGAATTGGAGAATGGAGATTTATTTGAAGTGTATTTATCTGATTATCATAAATTAAAACATTTTAAATTTCCTGTAAGTGGAGAATATCATCATGGCAAAGGGCGATTAAAATGGATATTGCGTAGCGGTTTGCAGTTGAATCGCATTGTGTTCGGAGATTATAATCTGGAGGCAATTGTGAAGGGCAGAACGCAGGATTTGTATAACCGCAGGGATAAAATTCCCGCAAAACGTTTTACTGCCAAACACTTCATAGGGCTAAGTGCAGGAATAGGATTAGATTACAGTTTTTCCGAAAAAATACACGCACAAATAGGTTTGAATTATCAATATGATTGGATAAAACCCCGAATTAGATCAACAAACTCAACTATGGTTGGTACCGCTTTCAGCTTGGGTTTGAATTATCGAATTGAAGTATAATGAATGAGTGACTTCAATGAGTGAATGGGTGAATAAAACTGTTTATCAATCAAATCATTTACTGAACTTGAACACTTGAATTTATACTTGCATTATTTTCCTAAAACATTTTAAAAATTTAAAAAAAATATGAAATTATCGTTTTTTAGTGTATTGGCTTTTGCCGTACTTATTCTAAGCTCCTGCGGAAGAGAATCATCTGATATTAATTTGATTGAGACGATTCAAAATGCCACCAATAAACAAATAATTGATGCAAGTGAACTGCCCGACGAAACGCAAAGTGTGTTGGCAGAAGACTTTTCGGAAAGCTATGTAGAGACTGCCCAACTTGCACCCGAACTCGGTTACGAAGTGGGAATGAGACGCGGCAGAGGTTCGCAGATAGGCGAACATGCGTATGTGTATTTCGGCATCGACGGGCGCGAACTTACAGACCGAAAAGGCAAAGACAAAGGACACAGGCATGGCTGCAACCGCAATGAGTGTTATGAGTTGGTGTATCCGGTGACTTATGTGATGCCTGACGGTACGGCGATATCTGGAGATGATCACGAAACTTTGAGAGCCGATATCAAGGAATGGTACAAAGAAAACCGGGGAGAGCGTGAGAAGCCCTCTTTGGAATTTCCGGTGGATATTATTTATGAGGACGGTACGGTGGTAACGCTTGAAAATGAGCAGGATATGCGTAGTGCTTATGAGTATTGTAAAGGCGAAGAATGGGAGAAAAAATGTTTTGAAAAGGTCTTTCCGCTGACTGTAACTATGCCTGACGGTACGGAAATTACGATGACGGAGGAAGATGATTGGCAGACTATCAAAGATTGGTACGAAGCCAACCCCGATACACGCGAAAGACCCGTTTTGCAGTATCCGGTGGATATTATGTACGAAGACGGTACGGTAGTGACGATTGAAAGTGAGGAAGATATGCGTAGTGCCATTGAGGATTGCAAAGAAGGATAAGATTGAATTGATTTGATTTGTAGGGTCAGGGCATGCCCTGACCCTACGAATGTATGAATACCTGTTCCTACAAATTTATTATTTCTCCAACACCAAATACCCCCAAGCATCCAACTCAATCGTCCGCTTTTCGCCTTCCTCTTGTATAGATACTTTTTCGCCCGTAAAAATATTCGTATAATCAATTGCTTCTACATCTAAAAACCTGACAGTCTGTTTTTTATCTGACAAATTCAGCGCGACAAGGATTTCATTATTCGCATCAGCAATGCGGCGGAAGGCATACACCACATCGTCTTTATCCGTTTTTAGACGAACGGGGTCGCTGTTATTGGTGGCATTTTGTAGGGCTTTATTATTATGTTTGAGTGTTAATAATTTTCTGTAAAAATCTTCCATTGGAAAATCGCCCCATTCTATCAAATCCTTCTCAAAAAATTCCAAACGCCGCTTCAAGGCATCTTCCTGTCCGGTATAAACCAAAGGCGTACCCGACAGCGTAGCAGACATCACCGCAAAGGCTTTATGAGCATCGCCCATGCGCTCGTACTCGCTGCCATTCCATGAGTTTTCATCATGATTGGAAGTGAAATAGAGACGAGTAGCGTTTTCGGGATATTCGGCGCGGTCTTTTTTGAGATATTTCTCAATAAAACCAACAGGTTTTTCACCCTTCGCCATTTCATTCATGACGTGGTGAAATTCCCAAGCATAAGTCACATCGAAACCGTTTTTATGATACTGCGAACCTTCCGATTCTGCCAGCATGACAAGCGGTTTTGATTTACGTACTTCGGGGATGATTGCTCCCCAAAATTCAATCGGAACACCATGCGCCACGTCGCAACGGAAGCCATCTACATCACATTCTTCTACCCAAAATTTCAAAGTTTCCAAGTGATAATTCCACAATGCTTTATTATCAAAATTAAAATCGGCTACATCCGTCCAGCCCCATGATTTGCCCGTATTCGGGTCTATTGGGTCAATGACTTTACCGTCTTTTTGGCTATACCATTCGGGGTGTTCTTTGATGAGCGGATTATCCCAACCGGAATGATTCGGCACAAAATCCAACATCACATACATCCCCGCATCGTGTATCGCTTTTACCATATTTTTAAAATCATCAAGCGTACCATGCTCAGGATTAGTGTCTCTGTAATCTGCCACTGCGTAATAACTCCCCAAGCCGCCCTTGCGTTTCTCTTTGCTAATCGGCGTAATCGGCATAAACCACAAAATATCTACACCCATTTTTTTCAATCTCGGCAGGTGTGCTTCAAAGGCTTTGAAGGTGCCTTCGGGTGTGTATTGACGCAGATTGACTTCGTAAATATTGGCACTTTTGAACCAATCGGGTGTCGCGTGTGGTGTGTCTGATTTTAGGCTTTCGGGCTTGGTGGTCGGGGTTTGTTGTTGTTTGCAGGCTGTGAGGATTAAGGTGGCTATGAGTAATAGGTATAGATTTTTCATTGATGTAATTTTAGACTAAGGTAGGGAAAATATTGAAAATTAAAAATAAAGAGATTTATCCGTCAAAAATACTTATATTGCAAAGCATACTCAAAAACCTATTAGCCATTATGTCAATTTTTATAGAAAAAATACGGATTAAAAATTTTCGCTCTTTAAAAAACGTCTCAATCAATTTGTCCCCGATTACAGTTTTAGTTGGTAAAAACAACTCCGGTAAAACTTCTTTTTTGAGAGCCTTATCATTGGCTTTTAATGGAGAAAGGAAGTTTTGGAGTCAGGATGATTTGTTTGTAGATAAAGGGGGTAAGACGCTTCCTAAAAAGGAAAGAATCATCACGATTGATGTAAAAATTGTTCCTGCAAATGGTGCGGATGAATTTGATGATAGTTGGGCTTATGTACTTAGAAAAATAAATACAGATGAAAATGGCATCAGTTTTTTCGCATTTAGAACGCAAATTAATTACACCAAAACCGTAAAAGAAGCCAAGATAAGACGCTATATCATCAATGATTGGGATGCAGAAGATAGAGAAGAGGAAGAGTTAACAGCTGATATGAGTTCGATACCGTTTTATTTTATTGATGCACAACGAGACTTAGAGGAAGACCTCAAGTTTAGGACTTCTAATGTTGGAAAACTTGTTGGAGAAATAGAATATGATAACGAACAACAATCAGAAATTGAAGGTTTATTGGCAGAGTTGAACTCTGAAGCAGTAGATAAAAGTAAGGTTCTCAAGCACTTGAAAACCACGCTCGAAGAACTTAATAAAACTGTTCAGACAAAAGGTGAAGGAGTAGAAATTACGCCATTTTCAAAGAAAGTAAGAGACTTGCACAAAGGTATTAAAGTCCATTTTCAAGACGGTGGTTCGGATTCTTTTAGTCTTGAATATCACGGAATGGGAACTAGAAGTTGGGCTTCTTTGTTAGCATTGAAGGCAAAGATAGGTTGGGATGCTCAAACAGCCGAAGCGGATAACGATGCTTTCTTTCCTATACTTGCTCTTGAAGAACCAGAAGCTCATTTACATCCCAATGCTCAACGACAAGTTTATCGTCAATTGACTTCGATTGAAGGGCAAAAAATTGTGAGTACACACTCGCCTTATATTGCAGGTGTGGCGAGTTTGGCAGAGCTGCGATGCTTCAGTAAAGAGGAGGATATGACTGAGGTTCAGCAACTTAACATCGATATTTTGACACCCAATGAGCAAAGGCGGGTTAGTCAGGAAGTAGTAGATACAAAAGGAGAAATTCTATTTGCAAAAGCAGTTGTTTTGTTTGAAGGTCTTACCGAAGAACAGATACTACCTGTCTTTGCAAGAAAATACTGGACTACGGAAGCTTTTGAGCAAGGAATATGCTTTGTAAGATGCAATGGAAATAACTATAAAATATTCTTGAAATTGCTGAGTGTTCTCAATATCAAGTGGTTTATTTTCAGTGATTATGACAAAGTTGACATTAAAAAAGGTGTAAAAAATGCACTGACAGATTGTGGACTCAATCCCGATGTCAACCACTCAAATGTCATTCTTTTGCACAAAACAATAGAAGAATATCTGATTGACGAAGGCTACCAAAGTGAATTAAAAGAAGCTATAAAAAAGGCAAAAGCGGAAGAAGAAGTAAATTCTCAAACGATAGAAGCAACTAATGGGCATATCAATCAGTGGACTGATGTACAAATATTGAATGAATTGAAAAAAAAGGGCAATAAAACTCGTTACGCAGGATATTATGCTCGTGAGATTATAAGTACATCAGATGAAAACCAACAAATTCCAGCCAAAATAAAAGATCTTTTTGAGGCGATAGACTCAATTTTAAATCAAAATTCAGAGGAAAATGAAGCAACAACTATCTGACGAACAACAACATATCGTAGATGAATGGACACAAAACGGTGGTGCCATGATAGTCAATGCCTCCGCAGGAAGTGGCAAGACGCGTGTATTAACAGAGTGTGTCAGAAAATTGCTTGACGAAAGCCCAAAAGAAAAATTTGGAGTATTGTGTATGACTTTTAATGTAAAAGCTGCAGAAGAAATGCAAGAACGACTGAATCACAAAGAACGTGCGCTCGTCAGTAATTTTCACTCTTTTGCGCTACAAATAATTAGAAGTTACAAACACGAACTTGGATATACTGAAATGCCCCATGTAATTGAAAACCCAAACGACCAAAAGGCTATTCTCCGTGAGGTATTCAGAGAAAACCCCGAACTCAGTGCACTAATAATTCAAATGGATAAAAAAGCACAAGAAAAACAAATCACAACTTCGCATAATCGCATAATTAAAGCTAAGAAAAAATTATTTTTCTATGATGAGAATACCTTCGAATATGAGCTGCAAAATATAAGCGAGAATAACCAAAAATGGGCATTTATGCTCAAAGATTATAATGACAGGTTATGCAGTCAAAATCTGATTGATTATGATGATATGCTCTTGCTTGCATGGCGAATTTTAAGTGAAAAGCCTCATGTTGCCCGTATATATCAACGACTGTACAAATATGTTTTGATTGATGAAGGGCAGGATTTGACCTATGCACAATACGAACTCATCAAAGCATTCTGCGGAGATAAGATTAAAAATATTCTTATGGTCGGTGATAGAAATCAAAGTATTAATGGCTTTGCTGGAGCAGATAAAAAATACATGTTTGAATATTTTAAAAATGAATTTAATGTAGTTGAGAAGCAAATTACCGAAAACTATCGCTCCTCAAAAAAGGTATTAGAAGCAGCTAACTTAATCATCGAAGGAAAACATTCAATTAATGGAAACCAACATTTCGAGGGTAAGGTACAACCTATGGAATTTGATAATGAGCGGCAAGAAGCTGAGTGGATAGTCAACAAAATACATGAGACACTGACATGGGAAAAAGAGGAATTTGAAGGAAAAGTTACGCTCGAAAAAATAGCTATATTAGCTCGCAATAGGTACGTATTCAATGAGTTAAAAAATGTATTGAATGAAGACGAAGCGTTGAAAAATAATTATTTCTTCAAACAAGGTACGTATACACTTAGTCCCGAATCTGATTTTATGAAAACTTTTGACTTGGGTACTCGAATTGTCACGAATCCAAACGGTAAAGTTTATTTAAAAAGTTTATACAAGTTATTAAAGATAAAAAAACAAAACCTTCCCTCAAATGGAATTACCAAAACTGGATTAGAGATTCTAAAGGATTTGAAAAAACACATCAATGAAAATAGCAACATTGGTACCTCAACTTATGATGTGTTACTAAACTCATGGGAAAGTCTGGATGATGATATAAAGCATTTTACAAATATACTGCAAGATTTAAAAATATATACAGAAAATTTGAATGAAAAAGAGCGAGCCAATGCCATACTTGATATAGAAGAATGGCAACAAGCATGGAAAAAATATATCCGAAACTCCTCTGCCAAACACAAAACTTTAGCAGATTTCAAGCGATTTGCGGCACTCGGTTACACCAAAGCAAACAAAGAAAAAGGTCTAACCTTAGCTACGATTCATACGACTAAAGGACTTGGATATGATATTGTCTTCCTTATAGGCGTGTGTGACGGAACACTGCCGGATTACAGAGCCAAAACCTCACAAGCTATTCAAGAAGAACGAAATAATGCTTATGTTGCTGTCACTCGCGCCAAAAGACATCTTTATATTACTTATCCTAAAAGCAAAATGATGCCTTGGGGAGATATAAAAGCCCAAAACAAATCAAGATTTGTACGACCTATTTTTGAAATGCAAACTACCTAAAAGTTGTATATAGAGATATTCTCAATGCAGACATACCTTCACCCTTACATCCCAACGAATCCACCTACAACATACTGAACTTAAATTAGTATCTTTGCCCCGATATGCAGCAAAAAATTCTCATCCTTGATTTTGGGTCACAATACACCCAACTCATTGCCCGTCGGGTGCGAGAACTCAACGTATATAGCGAGATTGTACCCTACAACAAGCTACCCGAAATCAATGATTCGATACAAGGCATTATCCTCTCCGGCAGTCCGTTTTCTGTGACCGATGTGCGGGCTTTACATCCCGAAATGAACAAAATTATCGGCAAAAAACCCGTCCTTGCAGTATGTTATGGCGCACAATATATTGCCAAGCACTATGGCGGCAAAGTCCTCCCTTCCGACAAGCGCGAATACGGCAAAGCTCACCTCACCAATATCCAAACCGACCCCATTTTTGAAGGCATCCGCGAGCCCCAAGTCTGGATGTCGCATGGCGATACCATTGCCGAAATTCCCAACGGATTCCACCTGCTCGCGGGTACGGAAAGTATCGAAGTGGCTGCTTATTGTTCCGACAAAAACACCTTCACACAACCAGTCTATTGTCTTCAGTTTCACCCCGAAGTCACGCACAGTCTTGACGGTAAAACCTTGCTCAAAAATTTTGTCACCCGCATTGCAGGATGTACAGATTCTTGGACTCCCGATTCATTTGTAGCAACTACGGTACAAGAATTGCGTCAAAAGATTGGCGATGAAAAAGTATTGCTTGGTTTGTCGGGCGGTGTGGACTCATCGGTGGCGGCTATGCTACTGCACCGAGCTATCGGAGAGCGACTGTTTTGTTTTTTTATTGACAATGGTTTGCTTCGCAAAAATGAATTTGAGGATGTCCTCAAATCCTATCAGGGACTTGGACTCAATATCAAAGGCATTGATGCCAAAACCAATTTTTTGAATGAACTCAAAGGCATCAGTGACCCCGAAAAGAAACGTAAAATTATAGGACGTGTTTTTATAGAAGTCTTTGAAAATGAGGCAAATAAACTTGATGATATTCAATGGTTGGCACAAGGAACGATATATCCTGATGTCATAGAATCAGTCTCGGTACATGGTCCTTCGGTTACGATAAAATCACATCACAACGTAGGTGGTTTGCCCGAAAAACTGAACTTGAAAATCGTCGAACCTTTACGGATGTTGTTCAAAGATGAAGTTCGTCTCGTTGGGAAATCACTGGATTTGCCGCCCCATATTCTCAAGCGTCATCCCTTTCCCGGACCGGGATTGGCGATACGGATTCTTGGCGATATTACGCCCCAAAAAGTCGCACTGTTGCAAGAAGCAGATGCAATTTTTATTGATCATTTAAAAAAATACGACCTGTACGATGAGGTCTGGCAAGCAGGTGTGATTTTACTTCCGGTGCAGTCCGTAGGTGTCATGGGTGATGAGCGGACTTACGAGCAAGCCGTTGCACTACGCGCCGTATCTTCCGTCGATGGCATGACCGCCGAATGGAGTCATTTGCCTTACGATTTTCTTGGCACCGTTTCTGGCGAAATTATCAATAATGTGCGAGGCATCAACCGCGTAGTGTATGACATTAGCACTAAGCCGCCCGCTACAATAGAGTGGGAATAAAAGTACAGGCTGCTTTAGCTGCCTTCACAAGGTCTCTCAACCTTTGGGCAGCTAAAGCAGCCCGTACTACTTGGTTCATTAATAGCTTTTGTATATTTTTTTATAAAATTTTTCAATAAAACAAAATTAAAAATATTATTATTTTAAATTCATAAAAATAAAACTTGTAATTTGTCGAATTATTATAGTTTTCTCATTTATAAAAATAAAAAAACACGTCAATTCGTCAAATTCGTTCTATTATTTATTTCGATAATCACATATTTGAATTAAAAACATTTAAAACAATGTTAAATTATATAAAATTTTCTCTCTCCTTAGCTCTGCTAATTTTTCTGTCAAGTGCATGTGGTATTTTGGGTTCTATCGAAAAGCCTGACTATGGCAATGGCGACGAACCAACAACCAAACGCGCTGAATGGGAAAAGCCCATGCCTGAAGAAGGTACAGTAGAAAAAGTGGACACCATTAACTGGAATACCGGAAACGACAGTATTACTGACAAGGATAATTCGGAAGAAAAAGAAGACGAAACTAAAGAAAAAGAGGTAGAAAAAGAAGCCGTAACGACTATACAAATGGATACCACAGGTGCAGAAGAAGTGGCGATTATTCAAGAAGGAAAAATGCTTAAAAACCATTATACCGTAGTAATCATGCTACCGTTTTTGGGTAATCAATTTACATCATTCGGACCTATTCCAGAGAAGTCGAAACGTGCATTGGAATTTTATGAAGGAGCTAAAATGGCAATTACCGATTTGCAAAGCCGGGGTGTACCGATGACAATCTATGTCTTTGATACTCAATACGATGAAAATGTAGTAAAAGGCTTATTAAATAGTTCGTCTTTATTTAGTGCCGACCTGATTATCGGACCGGTCAATAAGAAAAATTGTCAATTGGTGGCTGAATTTTCGCGCAGAAACGGCAAGGTCATGGTTTCGCCATACAACTACCTATCCACGATCACCGAACAGAATCCGTACTACGTACAAGCCAATCCTTCTACACAAACGCAGTTCGTCCGATTGCTCGAATACGTGAAGGCAAATTACGGTACTACAAGCGTCGCAACTATACTGTATCCTCCGGGCAAAAAAGCTACACAACAGCGCGTCCAAGAGATACAATTTGCTAGTAATATCGTCAATCAATCGGGCGGTATGAACCTTCGGGAATATCCATTTGATGTGACTTCTGTGACGGCAGATTCGCCCCTGCGAACCCATGAATTTATGGTGGCAGGGCAAAAAAATGTCATCATTATTCCTTCGCGCGACCCCGCTTTTGTGGCTTATGTCATGCGCGTATTATCGCCTTATCGTGATTCACATCGCATTACAGTGATTGGTTTGCCGCAGTGGGAAGATAAAGCATTTGAAAAACTGGATTATAATTATTATGAAAATATGGGGCTATTGATTGGCAGTGAGGCATATATTGACCAGAATAATCCGCAGGTTGCCAATTTCGTCAGTCGCTATGCGGGCGAGTACGGCACGTCGCCTACGGAGAATGTATTTAAAGGCTACGACATGATGCTTTATTTCGGTCAAATGCTTGGTGAATATGGTATTTATTTCCCTTCATTTTTATCAAAAAATACAGGAAATGGACTACACACCAGTTTCAATTTCCAACCTGTTTACGGTGTAGGTACGGCAGGCACCGAGGGCAGGCCCGTCATCAAACGTTTTGAAAATAAACATATTAATATCCTCGAATTTAGCGATTATCGATTTAGAAGAGTGAATTAGTTGAGCGGTTGAACAGGTAATCAGGTGAACAGGTAATTGGTAATCATATATTAACTTTAAATACTTTGAAAAATGACGGGTTTTGAGGATTTAAAAATATACAAAGGTAGTACCTTGATGAGACAAAAAATCTTTGCCTTGACCAAACATTTTCCGGCGGAAGAAAAATATAGATTAACTGACCAAATTATCAGAAGTACAAGAAAATGTCCGGCAAACATAGCGGAAGGATACGGGCGTTTTCACTATCAGGAAAATATACAATTTTGCAGAATCGCAAGAGGTTCGTTGACCGAAACACAAGACCATTTGAATTGTGCGTATGAGTGTGAATATATTTCAGATACTCAACTCAATGAATTGAAAACCGAAATTGAACAACTCATAAAAATGATTAACGGCTATATAAAATACCTTGAATCCAGAAAAAAAGGAGATAAATAGTCAGCAACACTCGCGTCTGCCCGATTACCTGATTACCTGTTCAACCGATTACCTGATAAACTAATTACCTGTTCAACCGATTACCTGATTACCCGTTCAACCGATTAACTAATTACCTGTTCAACCGATTACCTGATAAACTAATTACCTGTTCAACCGATTACCTGATTACCCGTTCAACCGATTAACTAATTACCTGTTCAACCGATTACCTGATAAACTAATTACCTGT
>CALIZI010000388.1 GCA_938028705.1 uncultured Saprospiraceae bacterium
GTTTAAAATTATACTTTTTATTTTACAAAATGTTTCATTGTTATATTGCTATATTGTTGATAAACAGGTATTTATGATTTGATTTTGGCTATATACAACAATAAAACAATGTAACAATCTAACCATAAAGCAGTATAATTAATTGCTTATTAGTCAGCATATCATGAGTGTTTTTCCGATAATTATGGCAAGTTCATCCGTAAGATAAAAGTAGTTGACACTTTTTCACGCAGAGTTCGCAGAGGGATGCTACATCAAATCTCTGCGAACTCTGCGTTCTCTGCGTGATACTCAATTTGGATAATCTGCTACATTTCAAAAAAGTGTCAACTACTTCGATAAACATGTCATAATTATCCAGATGAAAAAGGTCATTGTTTTTTTGAGACATCTCAAAGCCTATGTAGTGTTCGACAAAAATAGGGTAAATGATTATACGCGAGTTGCAAGGGAATTCTTTTGTCAAAAGTGGATATTTGAGTATTCAGGAAATAAATCTTTTTATGGAGACCTTTTTCACCATACAAAATCTATAACTAACCAATAAGCATCCCGATAGCTATCAGGAAATCAACTAATTACTAAGCCCAATTTGAACATGCACTCCTGTACTTCCACTTACTTCATTTGTACTTCCACTTATTTCCACCAGAGTTTCCTAAGATAACATCTGTATTTTCTTTAATGCTTCCAAAAAAGTCGGCTCTTTGACAATTTGAGTGCTAAAATTATTTCTTTTTATTTTTGCTGTAAAAATAGAGATAACCAACTGATTATAAACCGACAAAGTGTCTTTAAAATCTTACATATTTAAGGCAGAATTCCGTATTAGCACCCAATAGAGCATCGGCTAATAAGAGTAATTTAAAAGCATAACAAACTGATTATCAATTATTTTTAAAACTAAATTTATCACTTATTTAAACGATACTCTAAAACTATCAAAAAGTCTTCAAAAAAAAGTTTTATTTAAAAAAAAAGTTGTATGTTTGTATTGTTATACGATTTAAATATCTCTACATCTAATCAAATAACACGTTCCGATTATAAAATTGTATCCACGCTTTTTTAAAACTGATATATACTTTTAAGTATTTCCAGTTTTAGTTCCTCGTCTAAGTTTACCCAAGTCTAATATCAATAGTTTATGAAACATTGAAATTCAATTTTTTATAAAAACTATGGACTATAAACTAATAGCCACAGTTTTGACTATTCAAATTTTTAATTTGTATAGCATATTTTTTTTTAACATTTAAACTAATTTTAAAATGAAAAGTTTTACATTAATTTTAATGACCATGCTACTTGGTATCATGGCTTATGGACAGCCAACTTCGGGGCTGCTTGATTTTGGAACGTCAAATTCCGGAGTATTTCAGAATTACACAAGAATAACCGATAGAACCAGTAATAACAACTTTAGGTGGACCAACAGAAACAATCTCTCTAGCGCTGACAGGGGACAAACCTCTGGTGTAAATGCCCTAAATAGGGACTTTATATTTAGTCGTAGGTCACGGACTTTCGAAGCGAGAGTACGAAATGGTGCTTATAATGTTGTTATAACATTTGGAGACAGAAATGGCAGACATGATAGAATGCGTGTCAGAGCAGAAACAGGCCCAAATGCTGTTACAAGAAGTAATATAACGACTAATGCAAGGCAATTTAAAAATGTAATTTTTAATGTGCAGGTTAGAGATGGAAGACTGACCTTACGCTTCTTTGACGATGGAGGTAGTGATCCTAACTGGGTGGTCAATCGTGTTAAGTTTGAACGACTTTTCCCTCTTAAAGAAACTACTGACAGCGATATAACAGTTTATCCAAATCCGGTAAATGATGTTCTCAATATTGAGTTTACAAGACCTATTTCAAGTGTCGGTACACTTCAAATTCATGATTTATCAGGCAGAGCAGTAGGTAGAGAATACCAAGTAGCAGCTGATTCAAACCTTGCACAGGTAGATGTCAGTAACCTGACTGCGGGTACGTATATTGCAAAAATATTATTTGAAGATGGTACACAATCTATCCAGCGTTTTATTAAAGTTGGCAAATAAGGCAAGGATTAGAGCAATAAATTAAATAACCGGACTTTGGACATTAGGAAATCTGTGAAATTTTGGTTTACAAAATTTTACAAAATAAAAAATATTACATTTTATTTATTTTTAATAAAGGCTATCCGCCTAACTTTGCTGAACTCAAGTTGCGGGGCGCACTCGTCTGACGAAGGTTTTTTGTGAAATGTAGTGATTTGTCTCACAAAATATTCGCGCTGAATAAAGGGATTCGTCTGACGAGTATTCGCTTTAGGCAAACTTAGACGGGTAGCCTTAATAAATTTTAAGTAATTAATAATGAAGTGCTTGTGAAAACAAGCCGAATGTCCAAAATGTCCAAAGTCCGGTTTTTAAGTAAATATTATACATTTTTATTCTCCTTTCAAAATCAGCTAAATCACAGTAATAATCATCCCGATAGCTATCGGATATGCGTCAGGTTTAAATATATTTAACTTGTATTTTTTTGATTAACAATAATTTACAAAGATTATTGGAATTAGGACGGGAATTAATCTCCCCCTTTGGAGGGGGTTGGGGGTGGAAAAACAGCCGAAAGTCCACCCCCAGCCCCCTCCAAAGGGGGAGATATATCATGCTTTCTTTTTCAATTTCTTTGTAATTAATTAATTATCATTATTTTATTTATTAAAAAATACTAAACCTGACGCTAATCCGATAGCTATCGGGAAATCAACTAATTTACTAAGCCCAATTTGAACATGCTCTCCACTTTTACTTCCACTTATTTCCACCAGAGTTTCCTAAGATAATATCTGTATTTTCTTTAATATTTTCAAAAAAGTAAGCACTCCGTTTACTAAACTTCAAAGAGTTTAGTCAACATACATAAGACACTAATTTTCAAATAATTACAAACTTCGGCGATATGCTTACGTTTACCAAACTCGAAAAGTTTAGTAAACGGCTTATCTATATTTTTTGTAAAACTAATATCCGATAAAACGTCAATCAATCAGATAAACTTGTCATATTTTTAAACATAAATTATTTATATATTTTTATTTTATTTAAAAATAGTATTTTATAAATTAAGAATATTTTAAATAAATTGACAATGTCATGTTTGATTTTTATTTAATGTAATTAGCATCTTGCTCTTGAATTTTAGCCCAAATTCGGAAAAAATATTCCATGTTAAATGCAAACATATTTTTATTTTATTAATAAACCAAAACATGTAATTAATTATTTTTTGTAAAAATCTAAAAAAGAGAGGTTTACCTAATTTCCCAATTCCCCAATTTCCTTTGTCCAAAGTCTAATAACATTACTCAAAAAAAAACGTGTACGAGATAAACTCGTACACGTTCTCAAACTTTCCGGTCATTTGCCGGGTAAATTGATTACCTTTTTACTTTATAACTTCACAAAAGGCTTCGTTTGTGCATAATATCGGTCAAAAGCACGAATGTAGTAATGCCCCGCCGGAAGATCTGCAATATTCAACTGTAGCGTATTAAAACCTTCTTGTATAAGGCCTTCCTGTGACATCATCAATTTACCTTCCGAAGAAAGTATCTGCATACTCATCTGCCCCGTATCTTCTGAAAAATATTCTATATTCAGATATTGACTTGCAGGTACAGGGAATACCTTCATTTCATTATGTGTTGAAACGTCGGTGTCTTCTTTTGACAAATCAACATGCTCATTTGTTGCCGGAGTTATGGGCATACATGTTGTGTACTCCACATCGTAAGTCAATCGGGCAAATCGGGGGGAGTATTCATAATCAGGATTTTGGTCATTGGTATCATCAAATCGCAATACCCAATCTTTAGGCACACCTATGGTATTGCCGCTTGGTATATCCAAAGTCACCGAGAACAAATCTGAACCGCCGTTACATGTAGTATATGCAGTCAAAAATTGCGTATTATTTGCAGGGTCAGTCAATCGCATCGCAATTTCATTTTCGCAGGAACTGCCATTCAATCTGAAGAACAATTCGAGCGAAATATTAGACAGCACGGCATTAGCCGGCGTACCCGGGTCACTGAACGTGTAAGAATCATTGAAGAAGAAGCCCACACCATCTATAAACAAATCTTGGTCTGCAATATCACTAATCGTTTCATTAATCGTCTCCAACTCACCCTCTCCTATTTCTGTATAAGTGGTCGAATAACTCAATCGGGCAAATCGGGGCGAATACTCGTAGTCCGGATTTTGGTCGTTGGTATCATCAAATTGTAATACCCAATCGCCTACATTGCCGGTTGTCATCCCCGCCGGAATATCCAAATCAACATAGAATAAGCCCGAACCGCCATCGCAAGTAGCAAATGGAGTGAAAATTTGTGTATTCCCCGCAGGGTCGGTCAATTGTAACGAAATGTCATGCTCACAAGAATTGCCATTTAATCTAAAGAATAATTCGAGAGAGATATTGGACAATACAGCATCCGCAGGCGTACCCGGGTCAGTGAAGGTAATACTCGGATTATTGTCAAAGCCCACACCGTCAACAAACATATCCATATCCTGTGCTTCTGAGACATAATTGACAACAGGTACACCAACTCCATCACCGCAAGGAATATCACTACGAATTACAGTAATAAAATTATCAGAAATAGCCTCGCAATCATCATCAGTAAGAGTAGAGATATTTTCGCCCGGAATCGGGTCATCCAAACCTCTGTAAGACCAACCCCAAACGTGACATTCTCCCGGAGGCGCGCCACTCAAATCAAGGGTATTGCCATCTGCCGAGTTCGCAAATGCTAATATATTATCATTATCATCTGTAATAATATACCAATAAGAGAGATTCGATGCGGTGGTCGTGTGTTGTACTTCAATTACGATGTTGCCAGCCGTTCCGGTGTAGGTCGTGCTGCCGTCTATCAATGACACCATGCCGCCGTCGGGTTCTTCTCTAATGACGGTAACGGGATTGGAAAGTGCAAAACATCCGGTAATATCTGATAGCGTATTACCGACCATATTTCCGGCAATATCATCATAGGTCACATACCAAATCAGGCAAGTACCCGGTCCGGCACCGTCCAAATCGAAAGGCGGGGCAGGAGGCAGTGCAAGAATATTATTAGCATCATCTGTAATAATCCAACCTGTAGAAGTGCCTGTACCTCCGGTAGTTACAATATTGAGCGGGTCAGGATTGCCATCTACACATATTGAAGTTTCTGTACTGCCGTCATCAAGGCTGATGTCGCCTGTAGTCACTTCACACACAGATGCTTCACGAATTACAGTAATAAAATTATCAGAAATAGCCTCGCAATCATCATCAGTAAGTGTAGAGATATTTTCGCCCATAATCGGGTCATCCAAACCTCTGTAAGACCAACCCCAAACGTGACATTCTCCCGGAGGCGCGCCACTCAAATCAAGGGTATTGCCATCTGCCGAGTTTGCAAATGCTAATATATTATCATTATCATCTGTAATAATATACCAATAAGAAAGATTCGAGGCGGTGGTCGTGTGTTGTACTTCAATTACGATATTGCCAGCCGTTCCGGTGTAGGTCGTGCTGCCATCTATCAATGAAACCATGCCGCCGTCCGGCTCTTCTCTGATGACGGTAACGGGATTGGAAATATCAAAACATCCGGTAATATCGGAGAGCGTATTACCGACCATATTTCCGGCAATATCATCATAGGTCACATACCAAATCAGGCAAGTACCCGGTCCGGCACCGTCCAAATCGAAAGGCGGCGCAGGAGGCAGTGCAAGAATATTATTAGCATCATCTGTAATAATCCAACCTGTAGAAGTACCTGTACCTCCGGTAGTTACAATATTGAGCGGGTCAGGATTGCCATCTACACATATTGAAGTAGATGTACTGCCATCGTCAAGGCTGATGTCGCCTGTAGTCACTTCACACACAGGTGCTTCACGAATTACAGTAATAAAATTATCAGAAATAGCTTCGCAATCATCATCAGTAAGTGTAGAGATATTTTCGCCCGGAATCGGGTCATCCAAACCTCTGTAAGACCAACCCCATACGTGACATTCTCCCGGAGGCGCGCCACTCAAATCGAGGGTATTGCCATCTGCCGAGTTCGCAAATGCTAATATATTATCATTATCATCTGTAATAATATACCAATAAGAAAGATTCGACGCGGTGGTTGTGTGTTGTACTTCAATTACGATGTTGCCAGCCGTACCTGTGTAGGTCGTGCTACCGTCTATCAATGAAACCATGCCGCCGTCCGGCTCTTCTCTGATGACGGTAACGGGATTGGAAATATCAAAACATCCTGTAATATCTGATAGCGTATTACCGACCATATTTCCGGCAATATCATCATAAGTTACATACCAAATCAGGCAAGTACCCGGTCCGGCACCGTCCAAATCGAATGGTGGCGCAGGAGGAATCGCAAGGATATTATTAGCATCATCGGTAATAATCCAACCTGTAGAAGTGCCTGTACCTCCGGTAGTTACAATATTGAGCGGGTCAGGATTGCCATCTACACATATCGAAGTTTCTGTACTGCCGTCATCAAGGCTGATGTCGCCCGTCGTTACATCACAAGCTGCATTTTCATCGCAAGTTGTGGGTGCAGCAACCAACCAATCGGCAGAACTGTCTCCCATACCCGAATAGGCAAGTGCCTGACCGGAGAATGTAGGCGCGAAATCACCGCTTGTCCAGATACCTGCGGCAGCCGCTACCCCGGAACGTTGGTGTCCGCCACTACCCCATTCTACATAATCAATAATAGCACTAGCACTAGCGAAGGAATTGCTAGTATAAAGCCCCATTTCTCCATCAGTACCATCAAAATTAAGGCTCGCCGAAACTGCCATAATTTCTCCTGCACCCAGCATCATATTGCCACAAACGAGTGTGGTATTTTGAATCTGTACGTATGCAGGAAAATTGCATAACCAGAACGTACTTGTATTGACTGCGGTATTACCAAGATTTTTGAGTTCTACGGTGCCGTCGTCGGTAATTTCGTTGACGACTACTTGTGCTTCGAGCGAAGGATTACTTAATACAAACAAACAAAAGGTAAATAATAGTAATAATTTTCGTTTTTTTTCTATTAAGTGAGTTTTGGAGAAACGCTCAAGAGAAATTCTGAGTGCTTCAAGTAAAGTCTGATGATTCATTATATATGATTTAGTTAGAAAAGTTTAAAAAATTAGAAACGATTTATTGTGTTTGTCTGATTAGGGGCGAAGTTATTTAAGTTTGAATTTTCGACTAATGGTTTGCGTCTGAATTAACGGACAGTTATTCTTGACAGTAAATCGCTCATTATTAGTAAATTGCAAAACGAATAACGAGTACACGAATAACGGCTAACGGCACTAAGCATGTTCTTGCGTAGAAAAACAATTAATTTCAGATAGCTTACACCTAATGCAATTTTTCAAAATAAGTTTGACATATTCAATAGCTTTTAATGGCTTTGTACATTTGTGTCATATAAGCGACTATATTGATAAAACTATATATTGTTATTTAACTTTTATTATCATCAATATATGAATATGTTGTAACTTATTTGTCAAATAAAAGACAAAAACTACTTATAGTATGATAAGTTTAAGTGAAGGTTAAGACTACTCAAAATCATCTATTCTGATACAATCAGCGGAATCGGTGTTGTCTGTATTGCCGAGATATTTTCAATTCGTTTGGTACAACAATCGGTTCTGTTGTGTATCGTTTTTCTAAACATACCTTATTATTTTACATTTAGTGAAATACCGATAAAGACCGTTGTTTGACTTGTTCGGTAATTTGGCGCAGCGGTTCGGCTCTTTTCAGTCCGTCTAAGGCAGCAATAGAGCTGTCGAACAAGTCAATCATACGTTGTTTGGCGGTTTCTACATCAAATTCGGTGAAGAAGGTGGTTCGTCCTGCACTTTGGTCTGATTTGGGTGATTTACCCAGAAATTCGAGATTGCCCATGCTATCCAGTAAGTCATTACTGATTTGGTACCCGCCCCCCAAGCCATAGGCATATTTTTCCAATTTGTCCAATATTTCTTTGTCGGGATTGGTGGCTCCATAGGCACCAAGTAAGACACTTGCATGAATCAGTTTACCGCATTTCAACCAATGCAGGGCTTCCAATTCTTTGAAAGAAATGGCTTTACCGCTTATCTCCAGTTCGAAGTAGCCACCGCCAATCATGCCCCTTGAGCCGGAATATTCGGCTAATATCCGAATCATAGCCAGCCGTTGTATGGCGGGTTGCGATGTTTTGCTGAGTTGCTCAAAGGCAAACATTTGTAAAGCATCGCCCACGAGGATTGCCGTGGCTTCGTCAAATGCTTTGTGGCAAGCAAGCTTCCCGCGCCGCAAATCATCATTATCCAGTGCCGGCAAATCGTCATGTACCAAAGAAAAACATTGTATGGCTTCTATGGCACAGGCAGGAATATCAAGTAATTCTTCTTTGGCTCCCAAGAGGTGTCCGGTGGCATAGACCAATAGACCTCTGACCCTTTTACCACCATTGAGGCTTGCGTATCTGATAGCTTGATGTAATCGTCTTGGGTGGGTGTCGGCTAGGGGCAATTGTTCTGACATTACCTGTTCCAGGCGTTTTTTCCATTGATTGAGCAAAGATGTTGCTGTTTTATCTTTATAATTTATTACCATCTTAGATGTTGCTGATTTTTAATAACGATAAAAAAATAAGTTCACGATTTCGACGAGGTTATTTTGTGCTTAGTTTTCTTCTTGGAAATAGGCGTTTATCTGGATAAATAACTGTTTTCAAGGAGGAAAATAAGCGCAAAAGAAGCCGTCCAAATCTTGAAATTATTTTTTTATCGTTATATAAGTGAGAAAATAAGGCTACCCATTTAAGTTTGCTTGCGGGATACTACTCGTCTGACAAAGATTTTTGTGAAATATAGTGATTTGTCTCATGAAATATTCGCATTGAATAAAGGGATTCGTCTGACAAGTTTTAGCCCAAATTCAAGCCTACTACCATAATGAGTGAATTTTGAATGAGTGAATTTTGAATGAGTGAATGAGTGAATGAGTGAATTTTGAATGAGTGAATGAGTGAATGAGTGAATTTTTTACCAAAAACGCGCAAGACTTCACGATTTAGGTACTAAATTTGGAAAAAATATTCCATTCTAAACAAAAATAAATTAAAATTTTTAATATACTTAATTAGAGTACTAACTATCGACTATCGACTTATTAACTATGGATTGGCAACTACTGATAGGCAATTTTTTCAAACCTGACGGGCAATCCATCCTTTGGTCTCATAATCGGGAACTCACTAATAGCTATTTTGTAGTCGTTCGGCACAGAAAATCTGAACTCCTGCAGGAGTGCGGTCATCATCATTTTTACGATAATTTCTGCAAATACGCGTCCGATACATTGGTGTGGTCCAGCTCCGAATGGCAAAAATGAATGTGGACATTTTTTATGCTCTTGTCGTTTGTCGCTGAATCGTGCCGGGTCAAATTTTTCGGGCTTGTTCCAGTATTTAGGGTCTTTCATACCCATTGCCATACTCACCCATATCTTAGTTCCTTTCGGAATGATTATTTCGTCACTGATTTTCCAATCTTCATTGACTTCTCTGATGGTAAGCGGCACCGAAGGAGCCATTCTCATGGCTTCATAAAATATCATTGTGGAAACTTTCAGCCCCAGTAAGGTCTGCAAATCTATCTGTGTGAGGTCAATGTTTTTGAGTTCTTCTCTCATTTTTTCTTGCCACTCCGGTGCTTTAGCCAACCGATATACCAGATTGCTCAATGCCCATGAAGTCGTATCATAAGCACCTTGATACAAAAATAAGAGGTGATCTACAATCTCTTGGTCGGTAAACGTGTCGCCATCTTCATTGGTGGCACTACAGAGCTTACTGAAAAAATCTGTTCCGGGCTTGGCTCTTTTTTGTACTGCCAGTTCCAAAAACGCTTTTGATAAATATTTCCTGCCCTTCAATCCTTTGTGATAGGCAGTTCCCGGTATATTGACAGGCACACTCACCATAGCTATCCCCATGGGCGTGATGGCTTTGTTGACTTTTATCAAAAATTCCTCATCATCAATACCAAAAAATAATTTGCCGACAATGCGTATCACCAGAGTTTTGAACATTGGATATACCTTAATGGTGTTTTGCAGGCGGATTTCTTCCAATGTTTGTTCGATAATCTCCGGCATTTTTGTTATATATTCATTGAGTGCTTCTCTCTTGAATGCCTGCATCAATATACTCCTGTCTTTTTTGTGTTTTTCCCCATCCATGAGCATAATAGAATTGGGATATATCGGTCCCAGTAATTCTTTGGTTGCATTACCGATATTAAACATGTTTCCATGGTTTTTCAGTAATTGAATTGCCGCTTTTTCACCAAGAAAACCCACGACCATTCCGGTTGGCATCCTGAATTTATAGACTTCGCCGTATTTTTCTTTCCTGTTTTCAAAGTATTTGACCCCTTCTTTGAGGATATTTGGTAGTTCTCCTACTATGGGAAATCCTTTATTTCCGGGTATGTGTTCGAGACTTACTTTCATTTTTTTTCTTTTTGTAAAATGAGTAAAATTCGGTAATGTTTGGCAAGAATAGGTTAGGCTCGTCAGACGAATACCTTTATGAAATGCAAATATTTTGGCATATTTAAAATTGTAGATGACACTTTTATTCTTCAAATTAAAATAATCCCGTCATTCGTCGGAATAAGTATCTGGACTTTGGGAATTAGGGAACTGGGGAATTAGGGAATTAGGTTAACGAAGGCATAATTTGTTATTTATCAGTAGAATAAAAATTGTAATAAAAATTAATTTGAAATAAAATACAAATAATACATTTATTGATTATGTCCCGATAGTTATCGGGATTACCTAATTTCCTAGTTACCGAATTCCCCAATGTCTAAAGTCCGTATGGCAATCGCATTAAAATAATAATTCTAAAATATAAAAGTTGTAAAATGCGAGACATTTCACTGATTATCAAACTGTCCAAGGTTAGACGGGCAGCCTGTATAATTTTAAAAACATTGATTATCAAAATATTATTCATTACAAAAATAATTAACTTGTTTAATTTGATAATATTAAATTAAAATTAAAAATATTTTTAATTATTTATTTTAAACATTCATAATAATTATTTTTTAATGCAATTTAAATAATTAATTTTAATTTATAATAAAATTTACCCTAAATAATTGATTATCAAAATTGTACAAGTCTAATCCCGTCATTCGTCGGAACAAGTTATAAAATATAAAATGTAATATAAAAAAGTTGTAGAGTGGCGAGTGGGCGCGAGGTGGGCTATGTGCCTGACTTTGCCCAACTCATTTGCGTAGGGCGTACTCGTCTGAAGAATGTTGTGGCAAAATGTGGTGATCTGTCTTATAAAAAATTTATGCTAGTGCTATAAATGTAATGCTCAAACTTGCCTTGCATTTTGAAAATGCAAGGCAAGTTTGAGCATTACATCCACTACACTAGCAAAAATTTATCACTCCTCACCAAGTTTAACAAAACGCTCGGTGGCATAAGTACCGTCGTCAAATCTTAATTGGATGATATACATGCCTGCCGGAAGTTGATTGACCTCTATCAGCATGTTATCAGATTCGGCTTCTATGTT
>CALIZI010000389.1 GCA_938028705.1 uncultured Saprospiraceae bacterium
CGTGCTTTAGGTGTTTCGACTTCTTCATCCACCACGACCTCAACGGCGGGTTCTTCAACCTCCATTTCCGGTGCTTCCGGTTCACCGATAGTTACGTCAATATCTTCTGTGCGCTTGTTTCGTCTTTCGCGTCTTGATTTACGTGCTTTAGGTGTTTCGACTTCTTCATCCACCACGACCTCAACGGCGGGTTCTTCAACCTCCATTTCCGGTGCTTCCGGTTCACCGATAGTTACGTCAATATCTTCTGTGCGTTTATTGCGTCTTTCGCGTCTTGGTTTACGGAGTTTGGGCATATCAATTTCCGGCTCCGGTTCGTTCACTACAACTTCAATTTCGGGTGGTACTATTTCGACTTCCGGTGCTACTATATCAGGTTGCTCCTTACGTTTTTTGCGCCTTTCTTTTCTCGAAGAAATCGGGTCGGGAATATTTATCGTTGGTTTTTCTGTTTTAGTGTCGGTGATAATTTCAATAGGCGATTCAGTTTTTCGATTCTTAACGGTTGTTACTTTTTTACCGTCTATGATTTCAGTGATAATTGATTTATCCGGTTTTTGGAGTTGTTGTAATTCCAGCTCTATTTGTGCTTTACGCGCCCGCAGCTCCTGCAAGCGTTTTTTGGCAGCTGCATTTTCATCTTGTGCAAAACTCGCCTGCGATATAATGACGAGAAAGAAAGTATAAACGATATATTTTTTCATAATAATTTTTTGTAAATCCATTTGTTTATCGTGGTAAAATATTCATCCAAATAAATACATTGAATATCGTATTTTGTTTGGACGTTATTTTTATAAAAGAAGTATCATTTTGAGACAGACTTCTGTGTATATTTTCCATATTTAAATGAAGCACAGCGACAAATAAAAATTGTTTTAAGTGCATACATCATCATCCAATTCGTAAAAATAATACAATCCACTCGTTTTTTATAATTACAGTATTATTAACTTAAAAATTATTTTCATTATTTTATTAAAATAAAATTATATAATTTCTTTGAAGTAAGTGAAAATAAAATACTCAATTTGTGTTTATCTACTTATGTATTTTGGCTCAAGCATAGAAAAATAGGTGATGTTCGAGAAAAATAGGGTGCGCCTACAAAGCGATACTCGTTAGACGAATCCTTTTGTTAAAGTCGGATATTTAGGTAATCAAACGGTGATATTCTATAAAATATTCCTCTGACGAGTGTACCTTATGAGTTTGTGAAACAACTTTGAAAAATTCTACATCCGCATAGAAAAAATCCTTATCTTTGAAACATGAAAAAAGGAAAACAACTTATACGATTCGATTGGGCGATGAAAAAACGTCTTGCCCAAGTTATTTTTAGAATGATTGATAATAGTGTAGAATGTCCGTCATTGTAGCTTCCATGGATATGTCGGAAGAAGAAGTCCGGGATATTATCGACAAGCGAAGGTATTATGAAGAGGAAGAATGATGTACATTTTTCTCCACTACAAAAAACCCATAGTAGCGTGGTGCTTCCAGCCCACATTCTGCATCTGTCAGTCACTTGCCAAAGACGAAAAGTGTATCTTAGGGTGCAGCCCAAATTGTCGCATTTTTATTAAGTGATTCACGCAGAGTTCGCAGAGAATGCAGAGTGTTGATTATCAGTCCTCTGCGTTCTCTGCGAACTCTGCGTGAGATGCACTGACAATACTTAGCATTATTTCACACGCGACAATTTGGCTGCACCCGTATCTTACATTTCCTGTACAATTTCACGAAAAATCCGTATATTGCATAGAATCAAAAATAAGTTATGCAAGATTTAGTAACATCTGACACCAATACCGATTTGGTCAATAAAATACTGGATTTACCGGAAGCACCTGTATTGATAAACCAATTAAATGAGGCATGGAAAGAGGAACAGAAAAAACGTATAGAATTTTATAATGACATCTCTGAAATGCACAAATCAGAGTTTATCAATGGTGAAATTATTATACATTCTCCTGTCATCAAAGAACATAATGATGCCAATGGGAATTTATACAAAATCTTGGATACTTATGTGGTGGACAATGACTTAGGATTTGTCGGTATAGAAAAAATAATGATACAACTCACCCGAAACGATTACGAACCCGATTTGTGTTTCTTCAAAAAAGACCGTGCACAACACTTTGAGCGCAAGCAAAAATTCTTTCCCGCACCGGATTTAGTCATCGAAGTTCTGTCTGACGGAACAGCCTACAAGGATAGAGGTATCAAGTTCGACGACTATGAGCAACATGGTGTGACGGAATATTGGTTAATCAATGCTGATGACGAAATTGTTGAACAGTACAGATTGAAAAATAGCAAATACGAACTTGTCTTAAAATCCGGTTCGGGCAATATTACCTGTGTAGCAATACCTAACCTGACGATTCCCATTCCGGTGATTTTTGATAAGCGATTGACGAATGAGTTTGTGAAACAACTTTGAAATTTTCTTTTCTTTTTCGTATATTTGGTAAAAATCAACAAAAATTATGACAAACAGCATTGGCATAGAATACTTCATCGACGAGGCAGGAAACAAATCTAAAGTCTTGATTTCCTATGAAGATTGGCAACACATCGAAGCGGATTTGAAGGAATGGAGGGCGTACAAAGCCAGAAAATCCAGTCTCAAAGCGGCTTTTACTGAAGTCAAATTGATGCAACAAGGCAAACTCCCCAAAGAAGATATGCAAACTTTTTTAGATGAATGTTAATGTCATTCCCACGCCCAACTTTAAGAGAGAAGCCAAAAAGTTGCTCAAAAAACACCGTTCTCTCAAAGGCGAATTAGCCCAACTCACCGCCGAACTCAAATCTGACCCGCGCAAGGGTACACGCATCAGGGAAAATGTTTACAAAATCAGAGTAGCCGTCAAAAGTAAAGGAAGAGGCAAAAGCGGAGGTATGCGCGTGATTACCTTTGTGGATGTTTTTTTGGTACACGAAGATGCGGAAACTGATGTCTATATGCTTTCCATTTACGATAAATCTGACAGTGAAAATATTGCAGAGAACTTCCTCACAGACTTGGTAGAAGGCATACAGGAAGAAGTTGAAAAAATGGAAATCGTACTTGGAGTAGATAAGGATTTAGAGGAAGAATAAATAATACAGCATCACCACTCATATTAATAAAAAATTTATGTTTTTCCACCGTAGCCTAGTGCTCTTGTGCCGACGAATGACGGCATCCAGCCTGCGCCTTAAGTTAGTTTAGCCTCACGTCCACAAACATCAAGCCCACCCACATCGCAGCACCCAATTCCGAATATGGACAAGCCAAGAACTCAAAGCATACCACATCAAAGGATTCGTCTTGGACGATGAACGCCTCAAATCCGGCAAGCCAATGAACTATTTTGATGAACGCCTTGAACGCTTACGCTACCTCACATCGGTAAAAAATGTATGCTTTTTTCGGAAAAAGGGGGTGTGATTTTGGGCTTTTTGTTATCTTTGATGAGGGATATAAAGTATATTAATAAATGGCTTTTAATCAATCGAAAAAGGTAAATTTACCTCAAAAATTTTTATGATTCAGTAATTTTTATTAATTTTGAGGTAAATTTACCTTTTATGATAAATGAAATTTTAAAAAAAAGTTTCGAGTCGAATGAAGATACATCTTTTGACAGTCTGTTAAAGGAAAAACTTGAATTGACGGGTTTAAGTAAAACACAATTTGAGAAATTAAGTGGACTTCAAAGGAGAAGCTTAGACGGTATATTAGAAAGCACATCAAAACAAACAGATGTAGTAAATCTACTAAAATTAGGCGAGTTTCTGGATTTAGACATAAGCGAACTACTTGCCCTACACTTTAAAAATAGACCTTCACAGGAAATCAAAGAACTACAAAACTCAATGGATATTACCTACATAAACAAATTTTTTGATTTAAAAACGTTAGCGAGTTTAGGCTTTATCAATTCAGATAGTACACCGGAGGAATTAAAAAACAGAATATGTACTTTCTTTGAAATTGATACTATCTACGATTATGAAAAAGAATTAGGAGAGGCACTTTATAGTCGGACTAAAAAATCTTACAGTGATAAAATGAAAGATTTCTGGCTAAAATCTTCATATAAATATTTTGAGTTAATTGATAACCCTAATTCATATTCAAGACAAGAATTGATAGATTTAATTCCTAAAATCAAACCTTACACTCGAAATGTGGAAACAGGACTTTTGACCGTTTTTCAAGCACTTTACAATATTGGTGTTACTATCGTATTTCAACCCAAGCTACCGAAAACACAAATTCGAGGAGCAACATTTCTAATCAATGATAAACCTTGTATTGTAATTACAGATTTGAATAAAAACTACGCAACTGTATGGTTTGCTTTAATTCACGAGTTACACCATGTATTGTTTGACTTAGAAACTTTAGAAAAAACCACATATCATTTGACTGGAGAACCTGATTTATTTCTTTTACAAGAAGATAAAGCCAATGAGTTTGCATCGGAATATCTCTTATCTTTAGACAAAATGAGATATATTGAAAAACTAATTCATAATCCATTAATGGTGAAGAAGTTCGCCGAAGATTGTCAGATTCACCCATGTATTATTTATTCGCAATATCAATGGAGACAGGCACAGCTTGGCAAGGATTACTGGGCGGCTTTTAAAGAGCATTTCCCGGATTTATCAAAAGCAACTAAAAACTTACACTTTTCAAACTGGGATATTGAATCACTAAGAGTGGCTGCAAATAAAATTAAAGAACTTTTAACTGTATAAATTATGGCAAAAGACGACAAAACAAAAATAGAACAACGCGAACTTTCGGAAGCTGATAGAGAAAGATTGGAAATTTTACAAAAATCCGAAGAAGTCAAAGGGGAACAACTATCAATCAATTTAGACGATGAAATTGTTGTTGAAAATCAAGCGAAGACACTACTTGATAAGAAAATTGACGACCCCGTAGAGAAGTTTCAGCTTTATTATCATGGATTGGCAAGACTTCTGAAAGATAACCTTCCCAAAGGAAAAGAGAATGAAAGTGCAAGAAGAATAATATACGATGAAAAGAATATTTTGATTAACAGAGGAGCGAAAAAGAACGAAAAAGGAATTAGAGGCAGCGACGGTCGAATGGCTTACATTGAGGATTTGGAAATGGCTATTGAAATTGTTGCCGACTGGCTCTCAAAAAAGGGTTCACCCGTTGATTTATTTATGGCATTTTGGGATAAGAATGAAGAATTGGGTTATGGACATCAGGATTAAGAATGTGTGTATGATTTTTTAGAAAAAATCCGTACATTTACATATTAATATTACGTAAATGTCACAGACTATGAAAAGAATACTACTCCTTTCCGTCCTAATAATAATTGCAGTAAACCTCTCCGCCCAAAAAAAGAAAAAACGAAACATTACTACCATTAATACCCAACAAATAGACAAAACCCTCTACAATGCAATCCAATACCGCAACATCGGCCCCTACCGAGGCGGACGCTCCTGCGCCGTAGCCGGAGTCCCCGGCAAGCCCAATTTATTCTACTTTGGCGCAACGGGCGGTGGTGTTTGGAAAACCCAAGACGGCGGACGCACTTGGGCGAACATCAGTGACGGATACTTTGGCGGTTCCGTCGGGTCGATAGCGGTGGCGGGGTCGGATGCCAATGTCATGTATGTCGGCGGTGGCGAGAAAACTGTGCGGGGCAACGTCTCCTACGGCTACGGCGTGTGGCGGTCAGAAGATGCGGGAAAGACATGGACACAAAAGGGCTTGACCGAGTCGCGGCACATTGCGCGGATTCGTATTCATCCGCAAAATCCTGACATTGTATATGCGGCGGTCATGGGCAATCTATTCGCGCCCAATCCGCAGCGTGGCGTGTTCAAATCTATCGACGGCGGTACGACTTGGCGCAAGGTCTTACACGTCAACGATGAGGTAGGCGCAGTTGATTTGCTCCTCGACCCCAACAATCCGCGACACCTCTACGCGAGTACTTGGCGTGTGAAGCGCACGCCGCACAGCATGTCGAGCGGTGGCGAGGGTTCGGGCTTGTGGAAAAGCACCGATAGCGGCGAAACGTGGACAAATATCTCCGAAAATGAAGGCTTGCCCGAAGGTATTTGGGGCATATCGGGCGTGGCGGTCAGTCCGCAAAATTCTGACCGTGTATGGGCGATTATCGAAAACGAAAAAGGCGGTTTGTTTCGCTCCGACGATGCCGGAAAAACATGGAAAAAACTCAATGACGACCGCAGCCTGCGCCAACGCGCTTGGTACTACACCCGCATTTACGCAGATACGCATGATGAGGACGTAGTATATGTAATGAACGTCTCTTACCACAAATCCAAAGACGGCGGCAAGACTTTCGCCTCCAAAAATGCCCCGCATGGCGACCACCACGACCTCTGGATTGCGCCTGAAGACCCCAAGCGCATGATTATCGGCGACGATGGCGGAGCACAAGTCACCTACGATGGTGGCGAGACTTGGTCCACCTACCACAACCAACCCACCGCGCAATTTTATCGCGTGACCACCGACAATCATTTTCCGTACAGAATCTACGCGGCACAACAAGATAATTCGACGGTCAGAATCTATCACCGCACTTCCGGCAGCACGATTGATGACAGCGATTGGGAGCGCACCGCCGGTTGTGAGTGCGGACATATCGCCATTGACCCGACCAATAATGACCTCGTTTATGGCGGTTGTTACGATGGTTTTATTCAGCGTTATAATCACGAAAATGACCAGTCACTTGCCATTAATGTTTGGCCCGATAATCCAATGGGACATGGCGTAGAGGACATGAAATATCGCTTTCAATGGAACTTCCCCTTGTTCTTTTCGCGGCACGATGCGACGAAACTCTACACCGCTTCCAACCACCTCCATGCCTCCACCGACAAGGGGCAATCTTGGCAGGTCATCAGCCCCGACCTCACGCGAAATGACACGACAAAACAAGGCAGTTCGGGCGGACCGATTACCAAAGACAATACGAGTGTGGAGTATTACTGCACCATTTTTGCGGCAGACGAATCGCCTCTAAAAGAAGGCATAATTTGGACAGGCAGCGACGATGGATTGGTGCATTTGACGACAGACGGCGGCAAAAATTGGCAAAATGTCACGCCACCCGCACTCCCCGAATGGACGATGATTAACAACCTCGAACCCGACCCGTTCAATGAAGGCGGTTGCTACATCGTGGGTACGCGCTACAAACTCGGCGACTTCAAACCTTACCTTTATAAGACCGAAAATTACGGAAAATCGTGGCGCAAAATAGACACAGGCATTGATGCCGGACACTTCACCCGCGCCCTCCGTGCCGACCCCGACAAGCAAGGCATCTTGTACGCCGGAACGGAATCGGGCATGTATATTTCATGGAATGACGGCGCAACTTGGCAGCCTTTCCAACTCAACCTGCCGATAGTACCGATTACAGATTTGAGGGTAAAAGAAGGCAATCTGATTGTCGCCACACAAGGGCGCAGCTTGTGGGTGATTGATGACCTCACGCCGCTTTATGATATTGATAATTCATTGAAAAATAAGGATTTACATGTATTTGCACCCAAAGCGAGTTATCGTATGCAAGGCAGACAAGCGAAAGACCCCGTTGGTGCAGGAACGAATCATCCGGGCGGTGTAAATGTGTATTATTTCTTGAAAAATGAATTAGAAAAAGAAGATACTTTTGAAATTAAAATATATGACAATTCAAATGAGTTAATTAATGAATTTTCCAATCACGCCGAAGAAAAAGCCTATAAAATAGAGCCGGAACAAGGTTCAAATACTTTCAATTGGAATATGAGCTACCCGCCTGCCGAGAAATTTGACGGAATGATTTTGTGGTGGGGCAGTTTGAATGGTCCGAAGGCATTGCCGGGGAATTATACCGCCACATTCACGCTGAATGGCGCAGCACAATCGCAGCCTTTTGAGATTAAAATAGACCCACGCGCATCGGGCATGAAGGATTTGCAAGCGCAATTTGATTTTATCACAGAAATCAGAGATAAAATTTCGGAAGCACATACAGCAATTAAAAATATTCGTTCTATCAAAGAACAACTTTCCCCGTACAAAAAACAATTTAAAGAAAAAGAAGATTTAATCAAGGACATAAAAGACCTAGAAGACCGCCTCACCAAAATCGAAGAAGCCTTGTACCAAACCAAAAATCAAAGTCGTCAAGACCCGCTAAATTTCCCCATTCGCGTGACCAACAAACTCGCACATTTGATTTCTTTATATCAAAACAGTAACTTTGCGCCACCAAAACAAGCCTTCGACGTAAAAGCGGAATTGAGCGCAGAAGTAGATGATTTGTTGAAGCAATATAAGGCGATTTTGGATGCCGATATTCCGCGTTTGAATGGTTTGATTAAAGCGCAAGCTCCTGAACCTATCTCAATAGAGAAAGAGTGAGCCACAATTTTTTACTCGACTTTTGCATTATAATTATATTAATTTAAAATTGCAGTGCAAAAGTCGAATTTTTACTACAAAAAAAACAAAAAATGACAGTTTATACAGAAATCAAAAATCTAATTGGAAAAGGAAAATTAGAGAAAGCATTGGAAGTATCTCTAAGACTTAATGATTTAGATAAACAAGCAAACAACCAATTATTCATTCTTTCTGGACAGTATTGTAAATGGAAAGTAAATGATAGAATAGGTATAGTGGATGATTCAAATCTTAATAAGATACGGTTAGGATTATTAGAATTAATTGGTGAAATAGAGTCATCAAAATCTGATTCATCTTCTGCGGATGAGAAAGAGTCAACTCAACAAGAATCAGAACAAATCGGAGAAGATGATAGATCAGAGATTGAGGCAATAAACATGGATAAAATTGATTTTAATGTTTCTGAAGATGAATCAGTTGAAGTGATTTTTCATTCTAAATATTGGAAAATAAAACATAAGATTCTTGTGCCCAAAAAATTAACTCTTCACGAACTCATAGATGCGCTTATTACTCACTATGATTTTGAAGAGGTGCTTGTTCCGCCCGGTTCCCATAAAGTTGAATGGATTTTCTTAGTAAATCATCAAAAGATCACTGATAGAAATGGAAGGATGAGGCATACTCTCGAAAAAAGAGGTCTTAAGAACGGCGACAATATTTCTATAAAGACAGTATTCACTAAATATAACATAAAAATGAAAGGTGATAAACCTGAAATTGAGAAAAAGAGAGGTGTTATACCATGTGCGGCATAAATTTCGGAAAATGAATGTCGATATTTCTGCATTTGAATGGCTTGATAAAAGCGCAATCACCTGAACCGATTAGCGTTGAGTAACACAGGCTTCGAGCCTGCACGTCTGGAACAGGTGGCACGCGGTACAGGCTGGAAGCCTGTGTTACATCAATTTTGCTGAATACTAATCCCAAAACAATTAGGAGTAGGGCAGGGAGGGCAACTGCCCGTAGGGTTGGTGGTCACTTCAAAGGGGATGCTTTGGCAACCTTCTGCATCATCAACACATACGGTTTTTACGCTCATTGCGTTTACATTATCGTAGGCAGGCGGGGTGGGGGAGAAGGTCAGTCCGCCGTCAATCGACCATTCGATATGTGTACCCGGTCCGCAGGGTGTATCAATGTTGAAACGTCCCGGTACGGGGCAGGCATTATCAACAACACTGACCACAGGCGCGGCAGGAGGCATACAGGGCGGACAACTGAACACATCTACGTCGCCGCCGTTTCCTTTCGGGTCGCCGGCATTTTGTGGCTCAAACAAAAACTGAATATAACTGGTCGCATCCTCCTGGTCAAAAGTATTATCCAATTGATTGACATCGTAACCAATAACCCCCCCAATTACTATCTTCTCCGGGAAAATCGCCACCCGCCATCCATAATATATCAGGATTATTTATATCCCAAGAAACTCCACCCGTAGAGGTAGCATTTGTAGTAGTAGGTGAATAGGAAGCCTCCCCTACAGAAGTAACGGCTGTTTGTGTCCATACTCCGCCGGTTTCTGAAAAGGTATATACACCTGCGGTATGATTGTACATAGAGTTGGTCGTTCCAAAAGCATAATAGCTATGTGAGACTACCTGCCCTGAACTCCACGACCCGACTGCCATATCTCCGACAACATTGAAATCTATATCTGCCACAACCGGATCTGCCTCACTCTCATCGGCAATTGTAAAGGTATTTTCCATAACGAAATTGACCTCTTCTAAGTAGTGCGACAAAAATATTGAACCACTAAGTACACAAAAAACACGAAGGTCGAATTAAAGCAGAGGTCACTAAATAATAAAAAATAAAAATAAAAATAAAAATAAAAATAAAAATAACAACGAAAACAATAGTCTTCACCTTTGTGAAAAGGTGAAGCCTAAAAATAAAAATAAAAATAAAAATAAAAATAACAAGACTACTATAACTGTGTGACCACAATTATGGGCTTCACCTTATGTACATACTAATACAAATTCACAAACACCATAAAATACATTCAAAATAAGTTATTTAAACATCCAAATACAAGGAGTATTGGAAAAAAAAAATTTTGACCTTGACCTTTCGTAGGTCAACCTTTATCAGGTCAAGGTCAAAAATGGCAACACAATTAAATGCTCTTATTAGACAGAAATAATATCATTAACATTCCTTTCATTAATATAGAAAATGATGAGATTAGACAAAATCTCAACTTTCAAGATCATGCATGACCTTGACCTTTGACCCAAGGTCACTGAGGTTACATAATTTGACTCCTCTATGAAGTAAGAGCAAATGGTAAAAATTTTGTGAAAATTGGTCCACACATAACAAAGTTAGAAAATATTTTCACTTTTGGGTGAAATACCCGTTTTTTGAAATGCCCTTACAGCCCCAAATTTGAAAATTATGAAAAAATAAAAGGTGTTACGCA
>CALIZI010000390.1 GCA_938028705.1 uncultured Saprospiraceae bacterium
ACTATCCCTAATTCATCAATAAAATGTTGTGCTATCGGAATTATTCCTAATTTTGTAATTACTGCTTCTTTCACAAAGCAAAGTAATTACCTTTTTTTTAATTATTAAAATTACAAAGGACAACTCGTGAATGTCAGATATAAATAAATGAAAGATTCTAAAAAATCAATCAAATTATTTTTTTTAGTCCTCACCTGCACCTTCTTATCCGACTTTGCCTATGGCAACGATAAAGATAGTTTACACTTGCTTCTAAACAAAACAGATGATGATAAAATTAAAGTCGATTTATATACCCAATTGGTTCATCAATACATGTACACAGACTTTGAGGCAGCTCGGGAATATGCCGATTCCGCTTATCACCTCGCTCAAAAAATAGATTATGCGTATGGGGAAGCATGGAGTGTGTACTATGGGGCAAGAAATCTTGCTTCAAATAACTACTTTCAGGAAGCCTTAGATGAATTGCCGAAGGCTATCAGCATGTTGGAACAAATACCGGAGAAAGGAAAGGAAATAGCGAAATGTTATACTTTACAAGGATGGACAAATAAAAAATTAAGCAAGTATCATGCAGCACTGACAGACTACGACAAAGCGTATGAAATATATGATAATTTGAATGATGATAAGGGGAGAGCAACCTTGTTGCTGAATATCGGCACCATACATAATGGGCTTGATGATATGAAAACAGCAAAAAAATATTATGAAGAAGCCAAAACCGTCAATAAAAAAATTGACAATAAAGAAGGTTTGGTATATGTCTATAATAGCTTGGGCTATATACATGAGTTGGGCGAAGAGTATGAAGAAGCCTTAATTGATTATTCTAAAGCTTTGAAATTAGCTGAAGAACTAAGTCTTACTCCCATACAATCTACTATTTTGCACAATATGGGCTTGACCAACATGAAGTCGGAAAGATTGGATAAAGCCTTAGAATGTATGGGTGCTACACGAAAAATAGATGTAGATAGAGCGGATGAATTGGGTTTGGCGTATGTTGATATGACCATAGCGCGGATTCATTTTTTACAATCAAAAAAAGCTACGAATATATCTGCACTCAAAAAAGCATACGAAGCCGGTCTAAAGTTTGACGATACACAATTACAAAAAAAGAGTACTCAATATTTGACAGAAATATACACAGAACTTGGTATGTATAAAGAGGCTTTGGAGCAATATAAATTAAGCAGTATTCTGAAAGATAGTATTGCAAATAAAGATATACAACTAAAGGTAAAATCTCTGGAATCTAAACGGCAATTTGAGCTTGCTCAGAAGAAAGAAGAAATGGCACAGCAGGAACTTATCTTCAAAAATTCATTGGCTTATGAATCAAAAATCAAACGTATTTTATTGAGTGGCTTGGGCATTTTATTATTGCTGGCTTTTGTATTATACAAGGCATATCGAACTACTTTATCCGTCAAAAAACAATTATTAGTCAAAAATTTGACCTTAAAACAGGCAGAGGAAGTATTGGGACAAAAAAATAAAGATTTAAAAAAATATATTGAGTTAAATGTTGAATTAGAGCAATTTGCAGCTATCGCTTCGCACGACCTCAAAGCACCGCTCAAAACCATCAGAGGCTTTATGCGTATTTTAAAACAGAGGTTTTATAAGGGGGCAGAAGAAAATTATAAGTCGTATTTTGATATGGTAGAGCGAAGTGCCAAAAGTCTCAATCTCCTTGTGGACGACCTCCTGCAATTTTCCAAAGCCAACTCACAGGCTTTGAATATAGAGCGTATGTCGCTGGAAGGTATCATCAATGAAGTCAAAGAAAACTTAGATTTCAGTATATCGCAATCGCAAGGACAAATTAACTTGGAGCATTGCAACATCCCGCTTTATGCAGACCGCGTCAAAATCAAACAGGTACTTCAAAACCTCATCAGCAATGCACTCAAATTCAAGGATGCAGAACGTAAGCCTATTGTTGAAGTATCTTCGTGGGAAGATGCCAGCCATATTTTTGTATCCGTAAAAGATAATGGAATTGGTATTTCAGCCGAACATTTTGACAAGGTGTTTGAGAAATTTACACGAATAAAAACCGAACAAGATTTTGAAGGCACAGGCTTAGGCTTGTCTATCTGCGCGAAATATATCAAAAAACACAAAGGCGATATTTGGATTGAACGCAATGAAGATCATGGCGTGACATTTACTTTTACCATTAGCAAATCGCTTTGTGAAGCACAGGAAGTCAGCCGCCCGACTATGGGGGTGCGGAAGGCTTGTGCGTGATAATCCAATAAAAGACAGTAATTCAATTTTCCGGCAAAAATTGGAACTCAAAAAAACGCTTTCAAACCTCCTCTTCGCTGTTCTCCTCCCACTCTTTCAAATCCCGATTGACCGCAATAGCTGCATTCAATTCAAAACCAATCAGTAGAATCAATGAATTAAGATTCAGCCAAATCATCACCACAATCAGCGTACCGAGTGAGCCGTAAAACTGATTGAATCTATCAAATTCATTTACAAAAAAAGAAAAACCCAGGGAAGTAAGAACGCATAAAAGCGTAGCTACGGTAGCTCCCGGTGAGATAAAAGGCAGCTTGCGTTTGGTAGAAACACCTATCCGGTAAATCATTGAAATAGCCGTATAAAACAACAACAAAATTACCAGCCAACGCAACATCGTCACTGCGATATAAGCAAACCTTGCGGCATTCATCAATCCCAGACCGTAATGAATGATTTTACCACCAAAAACCACCAACACAAAAGAGCTAATTAACAAGACAAACAAGACCAATAATATCTCAAAAGCCGCCAGTCGCTGCCGCAGCGCACTCCGCCTTATAAAGCTGGCATGATGGCTTTTCTCAAAGGTGTGCATCATACTATAAACCCCTGAGGACGAGAACCATATCGCCAAAATAAAGCCCAAAGACAGCACACCGCCACGCGGAATATTGACGAGGTCTTTCACCGTATTATCAAAGAGACTATAAGCATCTTGGGGCAGGAGGTCTTTGAAAAAAAACAGAATAGCAGAATCCAGATTTGGAATAGGAATATAAGGCAACAAGGAAAACAAAAAGATAATCGACGGAAAGAGTGCCAGCATAAAACTAAAGGCAATCGAGCGCGAGCGCATCGGGAGTTTGCTACGGCGTATTTCGTTGTAAATAAAGGCACTAATATCGTAAATCGGGATGCCGCCGAAGCCGGGCAGGGTGGTCGTCTTCGTCCATTCGGTCAGCCGATTGAACAAGGGCTGTTCCGTTATAAAATCAACGATATGTTCAAACCATTTTTTTGTCAAAACGAATTGTTGGTAACCACTAAGTCCACTAAGAACACAAAAGTCGAATCAACAAAAAGGACACAAAACATTGATTATCATATTTTTACAAAGTAGATTAGTGTTCTCTACGTTAGTTCGATTTTAGTGCCTTTCGTGTCCTTTGTGGTTCAAAAAATTATTCAAAATGCGGTCGCAAAAGCTCCAAAAGCGATTCCGGCACATGGCTCGTTTTCATCGTTTTGGTATCCACAAAGGCAAGTTTGACCTCTCCGGCATTCGCCAATTTCCCATTTTCCAACAACACTTCCATATAAAAGGTTACGGAAGTGGCAGGCAATTTCTTCACCGTTGTCCGTATCGTAATCAACTCATCGTAAGCCGGCGCACGCAAAAACCGTATGCGTATCGAAGCCACCGGACACATCACGCCCTCCTCCTCCAATCGCTTGTACGGAAAACCCACCGAGCGCAAAAATTCCGCCCGTCCGATTTCATAATAACGCGGATAATGCCCGTAATACACGTAGCCCATCTGGTCAACATCGGCATAACGGACGCGAATTTGGTGTTCGTGAGACATCATAATGCTGTAATGTTTGAATGGTGTAATGCGATAATGCGATAATGTGTCAATGAATGAATGTTGAATTTGGAATGAATGAATAATGTCGATAATATCCATTATTTAGAACCCTTTGGCTATTTGTAATGCGATATGTTTTCTTCATTGTAGCATTAACATATTTCAACATTATCGCATTCAAAACATTCATTCATTCCAAATTCAAAATTCATTCATTATTCTACGAAAATACTCAACAGATTTCAACAAACGACTACCATACCACGAAAACATTTCACCATCTACGATCATCACTTTTGCATTGGGGCAAGCCGTTTGAAATTCCACTATATGCTTGGTTTTGAAGGGATAAGGTTCGGAAGAAAGTAGGATGACTTGGGGTTGTAGTGCCTTTAATTCTTCTAAATCGATAGTCGGATAACGCGACATTTCGGCATACACATTCTCAAAACCTGCTACCTGCATCATTTCATCAATAAAAGTATTTTTGGCAGCTACCATATAAGGTTTTTTCCAAATAAAATACGCCGCCGTCAAGCTCTCCGCACGGATGCTCCCCTTTAGGGACTGGGGGTGTTTTGTATTAATGTTTTTATTAAAATGACTTTCTAAAGTATCAATTAAATGACTCGCTTCGGCTTCCCGTTGAATCAATTGTCCGACCTGCCGTATCATGTCCAAAGCGTCTTGTATCGTCACTATATCACTCATCCAAACGGGATATTTGGTAGCGAGTGCTTCGATTTGAGATACTTCGTTTTCTTCTTTATTGCCAATGATAAGGTCGGGATTGAGTGCAGCGATTCTGTCGAAATGAAATTGTTTGGTGCCGCCTATTTTCGTTTTTTCTTTGACCTTTTCTTTTGGGTGAATGCAGAATTTTGTCACACCCACTACTTCATCATCCAAGCCCAAATCGAATAGTAATTCTGTTTGGGAGGGGACTAGGGAGATGATGCGTTTGGGGTGTTTGGGTACACGCACTTGCCTATTCATTTGGTCAAATTTTATATTAAAATACATTTTAATGAACAGGTTTTTATATAAAATAATGTGACACTATTTTTTTAAAAAATAATATAGTAAATTTTGAATTAAATTACAACATGAGCTTCATATCTATTTAATTTTCAGTAATCATAAGGATTTAAAAATTATTTATTTAATATTAAAATTATCACTTTTGCAACATTTTATGTGACAATTATAATATAAAATCGAAATAAAATTCTGCAATTGAAGTGTGACGCAGTATATGTATCGCCTGTCAGAACAGTAAATATTTTCGGTTAAAATAGATTTAAATCTAAAAGAACCACTAAAACCCAAACAATTAAGGTTTACCAACCTATAATTTTACGTTTAATTTAATATAACCAAATCCGCTTTTTGAATAATGAAATCTAAAAGCATAGGAGTTCTACGCCCATAAAGTAAATTTTTAGAATTATGAAACAAAATTTTTATCATGAAATTCAACAAGAATGACATATTTAGATTAATTGCATCTAATAAAGTTAATGAAGCATTAACAAAGCTGTTAGATTTAGTTCTTAAGCTAGGAATTGATGCGAATTCCTATAAACACGAATTAACTATCTTGTCAAATAGATATTATTCCCTAAATCAAAGAAAATCTAATGGAACAATTAAACAAGACGAATTAGAAGTACTGAATAATCAAATACTAGTATGTATCTTAGAGTTGACAGATAAAATATCAGCTTTGGTAAAAAACAATTAAAAAAACATCAGCACCTCAGCACGTCTCTCACATCGCCTGAATAATATCATACTTCGTAATCACATGTTTGCCACCTGCCTTATCTTCTGCCACCACTGCGGGAATTTGTTTATTAATATACTGTCTCAACCGACTGCAAGGCACATCCGTTTTGACCATCGGAAAGGGCTCATTCATAATCGCTTCGACAAGTTTTTCGGTATTATTCATCGGATTTTCGAGGATGTAATTGAGGACGGAAGTCTCTGTAACTGAGCCGACTATCGTGCCATTATCCATAACAGGCATTTGCGAAATATCGTTTTCCTTCATCACATTCATCACCTCACGAACGGTCTTTGTTTTTTGTACCGAATAGAATGTTTTATCCTCTTTTTTGGCAATCAAATCACCTACATTCAATTCATCATCCAAAAAGCCGCGTTCACGCATCCAATCATCGTTAAAAATCTTTGCCACGTAGCGACTTCCATGGTCGTGAAACAGCACCACCACCACATCTGTCGGCTTCAATCTATCCGCCAATTGAATCACGCCTGCCATTGCCGAACCTGCCGAATTACCGACCAACATCCCTTCCTCACGCGCCAGTCTGCGGGTATAAACCGCTGCGTCTTTATCCGTTACTTTTTCAAAATAATCAATCAAATCGAAGTCCACATTTTTCGGCAAAATATCCTCTCCGATACCCTCGGTTACATAAGGATAAATTTCTTTTTCGTCAAAAATGCCTGTTTCATGGTATTTTTTAAAGACCGAACCATAGGTATCAATGCCCCAAATTTTGATGTCAGGATTTTTTTCTTTTAGGTACTTTGCCACACCCGAAATCGTACCGCCCGTACCTACACCCACTACAAAATGTGTGATTTTTCCTTCGGTCTGTTCCCAAATTTCCGGTCCTGTACTTTCGTAATGTGCTACGCGATTGGAGAGGTTGTCGTACTGATTGCACCAGAAAGAATTTGGTATTTCTTTACTCAATTTTTCGGCTACGGAATAGTACGAGCGCGGGTCGTCGGGCGTTACATTCGTCGGACACACAATCACCTCAGCACCAACGGCTTTGAGGATGTCCACCTTCTCTTTTGATTGCTTGTCGGTGGTCGTAAAAATACATTTATAACCCTTCACAACGCTCGCAATTGCCAAGCCCATTCCGGTGTTGCCGGAGGTACATTCGATGATAGTGCCGCCGGGTTTGATGTCGCCGCGAGCCTCTGCATCTTCAATCATTTTGAGTGCCATGCGGTCTTTGACAGAGTTGCCCGGATTGGTGGTTTCGAGCTTCACCAGTATCGTGGCATCTATGCCCTCTACGATACGGTTGAGTTGGATAAGTGGGGTGTTACCGATAGTTTCTAATATATTTTTATAATACATAATTTAGTTCGTGGTTCATAGTTCATGGTTCATAGTACACAACAGTCGCGGGGCTTCTATGAACTATGAACCATGAACTATCAACTGATTAATTCTTTATAAAATCAATAATTTCTCTTAATTCTTCGCTCTCCAAAATCGCTTTTTTATTTTCTTCTTTTAATGCGTTTAATAGCCTTTCATGTAGTGGTATTTCGCCATTGCCATTGGCAAAATGATTGAGGTAAAACTTGGGGTCGCGCTCTGCCAACATGTAGGTTTCATCGTCTATTTTCTTTCCGACGAATGATTCTATAAAATTTTTGTCAGAGAAAAAGATGTGTTCGATTTCGGGTTTGAAAAGAATCGCTTTAACTTTCGAGTTAGCATAAACCATTGAAAAATAGTTTTTTATAAAATTATATTTATCGCTGATTTCGCCTTCATCATTAGAATTGGTTTCTATGGCTACCAATACTTTCTTATTGCCCGACACATAGATAGACCTGCCAATTGCCAATGAAGAAGTGTATTCTCCACCTTCTACAATTTCAGTTTTTTGCAATATATCTTTAGGGAGCAATGCCTCCATTAACATTTTGTTGGTCTTACCTTCCACTACCAAATAATTATTCATATTAAATTTAATTTACTTGGATGTATATTTTTTGAAATGAGTGTCAATCAATGCCATTTTGTGTTGAGGTCGGGTACACAATGTTCATTAAAATATCTGTATTTCTTTTTTAACGAATCACAAATACAGTTGTTCTGCATCACGTATTCAATCTCCGTTTTTTCCCATAATAAAATAACTTGTTGTCCTGTGTATGCTGCGAGTGTTCCTGCCGCGTCAGTGAATGTACTTGTTGTAAAAACGCTTCCAATTGTTGAAGCCGGACGACGCAGCAGTTGATTTCGCATTTTTGCAAGTGGCACAAAATCAACCTTTTGTATTTGGTCTTTACATTCGACAAGACAAGTAATATTATCCAAATACACCATACCGTCTATTTGTTCAATCACTTCGTTATATTCGCCTCTACCGAGTACGCTAAACGGATACACCACCTCCGCCCCTTCAAGCTCAAATTGCCTCAAAATCAGGTACTCCAATGCCTTCCCGTCAGCCCAACCCGGCGTATCTTTCGCTTGGATTTGGCTGAAAAGCTGTTGCAAACCGTCATTATTCAATTGACGGATGTTGTGGATATAAGTTTCGGATTTTGTCATGTTGGTTTTGCGAGGATGTCACTTCAAATAAGTAATTTTCACATGAAATTTTGGATCAATCGCGCCAAGCACTCGCGCTACATCCGGTGATACCACAACTTTTACGGTATAGCCATGCACATCCGTAGAGACGCGCCCGATTACCCTTGCAAAGATAGTCCGATTATTCATTGGATTCGTTATTTTTACAATGGAATTTTCGGGAGCTTTGTTGTGCGAACAGTATAATTTCGCTCTTACGGGGCTATTGGTTTTATGTTGCCAGAAAGCGATACCGTTTTCGTGGTGTTCGGTGCGGGTGATGCTATGTGCCAAGTATTTTTCGCCAAGTCGGTCACTCGCTTCCAATGCGGGAGCAAATTCTCCGGTATATTTCGGCTTGACATTCGTGAGTCCATAGACGCTAATCCAACCAATCAAAACCACATCGCCGGGGCTGATGGCGTTGTTTTTAATTTGCGGATTGTGAACGGAAAAGAGTTGTGGCGTGGTATTGAAATAGGTACGGGCAATGCGATAGACTGTCTCACCTTTTTGTACACGATAACAGACCGGAATGTAGTGTTTTTTATCGAACTCGCTGTCTTTCAAGCGTTTAATAGCACGGGTAGGTATCGGAATTTTGAGTTGCTGCCCCAATGAAAGCGGCGCATTTCGAACTACCGGATTGTGATAATACAATATCTCTTGACTTACACCATAGTATTTGCCAAGTGCATAAAGCGTATGTCCTTTTCTGACGGTATGCCTAATTGTTTGTTCGCCATCAGGACTCATTTCAATCATTAATGTATCTTGTGGCGTGAGGAGTTGGTAAGCTCGTTGTGGCGAGACAGGAAGTGTTTGGGCAGAAGCCGCTACAACACAGATTAACAGAAAAAACAGGGCTGAGATTCTCATTATTTTTGATTTTTGATTAAAAACGAAGATAATCATATTCATGTATATTCAAAAATCATGTCAATTAAAAATTAAGGTCATTCCGCATCAAAGTGCAGAATGACGATTGCTTTTGAGGGTTTTATTTTTTATAAAAAAGTCATTTTCAATATTGATTACTAATTATGAAATTTTTTATATCAAAATATAATGTATTTTGTTTGTTCCTGTTCCTTTTTGGCTGTAAAGAAGTACCAAAAGAAGCATCCAAAGAAGTCAACTATATCCAATGCTTGACCGCTTCTCCCGTCAAAAAAATGGGATTGGATGAGCCGGAAAAACAAGAACTTCCGCAAGTGCATTTTCTCGTCACTGCTGACCCACAGTACGATGAAAACCTAATGAATCCGGACGGTACACTCAGCACGACTTCCGACGAAATTTCGCGTATCATCAAACACAAATTAGAGACCCAAGATTTTCGCGGTTTGCTCATAGCAGGCGACCTGACGCATAACAGCAAAGCTAAGGAGTTTGTGCGGTATCAAAAATTTACGGAAGGGATGTCATCCAAAGTATATGAAGGATTGGGCAATCACGATTTTCGTCGTTTTCCTGATGATACTATTGACATCAAAGCTAATCAAGCCTTTGGTTTTCAGCAATTTATGAATAAAGAAGTCATGGGTTGGAATGAGGGTTCGCTCCGACTTTTTGAGTATATCCGAAGCCACAAACGCGAGACAAAAATTCATTCTTCCTTTCCGAATATTCATTACTCATGGGATTGGGAGGACATTCATTTTGTGCAACTCAACCTCTTTCCGGGTGACGAACCCGTACCGCGTAAGACGATTCAAAACCCTTTTAAGTCCTTTACTTTTCTGAAAAAAGACTTAGCAGAAAAGGTCGGTAATTCGGGCAGACCAATCGTGTTGATTCATCATTATGGTTTTGATAATTTTTCGCGTGGTATTGATGAAAACGGTGAGATAAATGTCAAAGGAGAATGGTGGACTGCCAAGCAAAGACGGGCTTATTGGGACTTGCTCTCAGCCTATAATGTCTTGGCAATTTTTTCGGGTCATGCACACAATTGTCAGGGCTGTGATAATTGCTATTTGCCCTGGGATGGCACTTCGGTAGGTCGGGAAAATGTACAAACCAAATCCATTCCCACCTTTGTATCCGGCTCGGCACGAGAAGGCTGTTATCTCGAATGTTCGGTTTATGATGACCGGATGATTGTACGACGTTTTTTAAAAGAAAAACCTATTTTGGAATATCAATTGGCGATTAGGAGGTGAGTTGATGAAGTTGATAGAGTTGATAGAGTTGATAGAGTTGATTAGTTTATACAGATAGTAAATTAGGAATGAAACTAATCAACTTTATAAACTAATCAACTTTATAAACTTTATAAACTCTATAAACTCCACATCCCGTTTACATATTTTGAATTTTTCGTATTTCTGCTAGGAATATAATCAATGATTTGCAGGGCTTCGCGGTCATATTGTTCATCGTATTTTACTTCGATGATGATGGCTTCATCTCGATAGAGCGGATGCGTGGGCAGGTGTGGCTTGCCTTCCAATGAATCATATTGTTGGTCAAAATCCAGCGTGACCCGAAATTTTTTATCTATAGATTCAAAATACTTTCTGCGATAACGATTATAATAGACCGGAAAAATTAATTCTTGTGCTACTTGCATATCATTGACATGCTGTTTTAATGCGTTTAAATCTTGAATATCAATATTTTTTATGTTAAAATTATTTTTAAAGCCAAGAAAACCGTCTTTGCCTTTTTGCTCTAATTTTGCCTTGTGCATTTTATCGTCATACCACCGCACTCTGAATTTTGACCGCTGTTGGATACCGTCAATATTTTGATATAAAAAATCGTAAGCTATCGTATCAAAATAAATATTACGCACCGCCCGTACAGGATAAGCCTTCCGAAAAAATACAGGCACTTGCTTCACCAAATATTCCCATTCTTCCAGTGCAATGCCTGACACTCTGTATTTTCTTTCGTATCTCATGAGTTGGTTGATTGGTTGAACAGGTAATTAGTTAATCAGGTAATTGGTTGAACAGGTAATCAGGTAAATAGTGTAGTTTTTATTAATTAAAATTATTTTATAATATTTTTTATATTAAAAATAAATTATTTATACATTTTATTTATTTTAAAATAATAAAAAACTAAAAATAAATCATGTCCTATCGCCACTTTTACATTTTACACTCACATTTCTGTTAAATTTTTTCGAGTTCAAATTTTCATTGATTTTCAATTAATAATAAATAATTTAAAATTAATATTTTATTAAAAAAAATTTAAAAACCAAATTATATTTTGAATTAGGTTATGAAAATTTTGAATT
>CALIZI010000391.1 GCA_938028705.1 uncultured Saprospiraceae bacterium
AAATTGCTTAACCCAAGTTGAATATGTAGCCCCAAAAAATCGGAGCGGGGAGAGTTGTCAGACGAATTCTTTTGCTAAAAGCGAAGATATTATCAAATAATCGGTGCCTTCTAAAACAGCATTCGTCTGACAACTAAACCACCTAAAAAACTTGGGGGCTACATATTCAACTTGGGTTAATGTCAATGTGTTCGCCAAATTGGGTATTCAGTGTTTTTTGATTATTAATAAAATTAAATTATAATTTATATTTAATTAAAAATAAATTATTTACAAAAATAAAAATAAATAAACTATTCACGTTTGATTTGTAATTTTTAATTTGGCAAACACATTGTGAAATAAGACATTTGTAAATAACTGGACTTTGGACATTTGGGAATTAGGAAATTTGGTATTAGGTATCCCAGTTATCGGGATTTTTATCAAATAATTATAAAATAAAATTAATTAAATATTTTTTTAAATTTTAAATAACTGATAATCAATTACTTACAATTCAAAGTCAAATTTTTAAATTTCCAAATTCCCCAATGTTCTACTAATTACCAATCACCAAAGCCCCAACCAAAATACCAACAGCAGCACCGCCTGCTCCTATCAATACTTTTTCCCAGGTGGCTTTTCGTCGGGAGGCTTTACGTGCTTTATTGGCTTCTTTGAGGAGGTCGTTGGCATGAGCGAGAGAGGTTTGTGTGTCGGTGAGTAATGATTTGGTATTGGCTAAAGATAGCTCTGTAGTTTCCAATACTCGGGTGGTCAGGTCGGAGGTTTTATTGCAATTGTCCAACAGGCTGTTGAAGTCATTTTCGTTGCGCTCCAAAGATGCTTCGTACTTCGCTATGACCTCTTGAATTTGGTCATTACAATTGTCCTCCAATCTGATAACGTCTCGCAGTTCTTCGTAAAACAAAAAGCGTTTATTATTCACCAAGTGAATACTGTCTGCATTGACCACAACAATGTCGCCCGACATAGCGATGATAGGTTTCGCAAAAGAATTGAAATACATTTTATCCAGTAAAATCGTATCTCCGCCTACTACTGCTATATCGCGTGGCGTATCCACATCCGGTGTAGCAACTACGATAGTTGTATCTTGCATGTCTATTGCCATAGAATCAGGTTGTGCTGAAAGGTAAGAAGTAGAGAACAGTAATATTATATTGATAATGAGTATATATCGCATGATTTTTATTTTTAATATTATTTAAAAGAGGATGAAAAAAAATGCTTGAAAATTACTTTTTCTTAGTCTCTTTCAGATTTACTAATGCTTCATTTACTAAGGATTTTAGTAGTTCAGCCGGAAATCCACCACCACCAAACTGGTCATTGAGTTTACGCAAACGGTCTAAATCTTTGGTATTTTCTTTGATTTCTTCTTTGATTTTTTCAAGTTCTTCCCGATCATCTGTTTGCGCTTTTCGGTAATTCAGTACAATAGAATCCTTCTGTGCTTCAAGTAATTTACTTTCATTTTTGAATCCCTCAATCTGCTTTTCGAGTTCGATAATTTCAGCTTGTGCCTTTTCCAGATTTTTCTCTGCAAATTCTATTTCATCAATACTTTTGTTGATATTATCGCGGATAAGTTTCTGATTAGAATCTATCTGAAACACCTTAAAAAGAATGATAGCTGCGAGGGTAATGAGGGCAATTTGTACAAATGATATTTTCGTTTCCATAGTCGCTTTTGTATTACAAATAGGAAAATTAAGTGGAATAGTGTGGAGTGGGATTTAAATATGTTACAATATACTAAAAAAATGCCAGATTAGGAACAAATTAAAACCAAAATCAAAAAAATGATAGTGTTCGAGTAAAGTATGGAATAAAAGCTGGCTTTGGAATGGATTAGCTAACTCTATTGTACGACAATTTAAGCGACTTATCAAAGAGAAAAAATGCAAGTTAACTTGACAATGTCATGTTCGATTTTTATTTAATATAGTTGGAATTTTGCTCTTGAATTTGGGCTAAAATTCGTCAGACATTTTCAAAATGTCAGACGAGTTTTAGGTTAAATTCGGGACAGATTTCCGATTTTAAGCATAAACATACTTTTATTTTTTTAATTTAACATTGTCAAGTTAAAAAATAACATCTTATTTTTAATAATTTATTTACAAACCTTTGATTAACAGTACTTTAAATTGATATGTCTTGGAACAATTTAGAACTGCGCCTTCAGAAATAATAATTTCAAATATTTTTTTCTCCTTTCAAAATCAGCGAAATCACAGTATTAGGATTATAAATATACATTTTTTAGTGAAAATTGTTGTTACTTGTTAAACTGAAGGATAAAAGCAAATCGTCGAACATTTTGAAAATCGAAAAATTAATGTACACCACTTTTTAGCCTGACAAAAACTAAACAATCATGCAAATATCAAATTTAATCATCGGCGCAGGACCAGCCGGATTAGCCGTTGCAGGAAGGATGCGAAAACAAGGGATTCCCTTTGAAGTCATAGAACAATCCGATGTGATTGCCTCCTCTTGGCATCAGCATTATGAGCGATTATGTCTGCATACCGTAAAGCAATTATCGAATCTGCCGCATCTGGATTTCCCGGAACATTATCCCTTATATGTACCTCGTAATCAGGTAGTTGAATATATGCAGGGTTATGCCAAGCATTTTGATATTCAGCCTCATTTTAATCAAACGGTTGAGTTTATTTCTAAAAATGAAGCCGATACTTGGACGGTCAAAACGCAAGATAAAAGCTACACTGCTACGAATGTCATCATCGCTACGGGCATGAATCGGATTCCTAATTTTCCGACTTTTGAAGGGCAGAAAAATTTTGAGGGAACTATCGAACATAGCCGTTTTTATAAAAATGCTTTAGCACACAAAGGCAAAAAAGTATTGGTGATAGGCATGGGAAATTCGGGTGCTGAAATCGCATTGGATTTATGTGAAAACGGGGCAGAGACCTATCTTTCGGTGAGAGGTCCGATTAGTTTGGTGCCGCGCGATTTGAATGGACGACCTGTACAATTGACTGCGCTGACTTTAGCCAAGATTCCCTTTGGATTGGGCGATAAATTGGGCAATACGATTCGGAAAATATATTTTGGAAATATCCAAAAATACGGACTTGAGCCTATTCCCGTTCCGCCCGTCATTCACTTGCGGGATACAGGCAAAACACCTGTCATAGACATCGGAACCATGAAAGCGATTAAACAAGGTAAAATAAAAGTGAAACGAGGCATCCAACATTTTTCAGCACATAAAGTACACTTCAAAGGGGTGCAACCGCATTTTGATGTATAACTTGAAAGTCTTATTTTAGCCAAAAAATATTATGGAAAGTAAAATTATAAAAAAAGACGGCAATCGCCTGACCTTAGAGGTACAAATTTTATTAGACCCAAATTCTATGCTGAA
>CALIZI010000392.1 GCA_938028705.1 uncultured Saprospiraceae bacterium
CTACCCAAGATACGATTTATTTTTTGCTCAATCAAGGCGCAGAAATGTGAGTTTATCGAGATAAATGACCATTTCCGTAACGCAGAGTGAGCGAAAAAGAACGAGTAGGTTGGGTAGGGTATTTGTTGCGAGTTCCCTTAGTAAACGTAAGCAACGCACTGATTTACAAGCAATTACTAATATTCGTACTTTACTTATGTTTACTAAACTCGAAAAGTTTAGTAAACAGGATTACTTGTTTTTTTGTTAATTTAAAATATTTTTAATTTATAAAATATTGTTTTTAACTTGACAATGTCATGTTCGATTTTTATTTAATATAGTTGGCATTTTGCTCTTGAATTTGGGCTAAAACTCGTCAGACATTTTCAAAATTCACCGATGATATCATATTTTTCTAGCAATATTTAAATGTCAGACGAGTTTTAGCCCAAATTCGGAAAAAATACCCCATGTTAAACACAAATATATTTTTATTTTTAAAACATGACATTGTCAAGGTATATAGTATCGTTAGACTTTTGGAAGTGTCTGACCTAAATATCGTTATATCTTCTGAATTTTATCATAAAAAGCCTGTTCTGTAATGGTGGACCATTCGTTGGCTTTTTCTCTGAACGCATTATAACTTTTATACACTTTATTCGCCACAGGGTCGCTGCCTATCAACTCATTAATCGCTTCCTGCGTATGCTTTTTCAAAGCTTTGAGAACAGGTGCCGGAAACTCCCTGACTTGTGCGCCCTCATCCACTATTTTCTTCAAAAATTCACCGTTTCGGGCATCAAATTCTGCCAGCGTCCACGCATGTACGCGCATACTTGCGGTGAGCAACATCTCTTGAAACTCAGCAGGTAGTTTGTCGTATTCAGCTTTATTGGCAAAAAACTCCAACTGTGTACCCGGCTCATGCCAGCCCGGTGTGTAGTAATATTTAGCCACTTTGTTGAGTCCCAATTTGTAATCGTGGTACGGACCTACCCACTCCGTAGCGTCGATCACGCCGCGTTCCATATTGGTGTATAGCTCGCCGGGGGCAACATTAATCGCTGCGCCGCCTGCCTTCTCCAATACCCTGCCTGCCAAGCCGGGAATCCTCATTTTCAAGCCTTTAAGGTCATTGACGCTATTGATTTCTTTGTTGAACCAACCGCCCATTTGTACACCCGTATTGCCTGCCGGAAAAGGTACGAGATTGAATTTTGCATAGACTTCTTTCCACAATTTATAACCTTCCTGTTCGCCGCCAAACATCCATGCCGTTACCTGTTGGGCATTCATACCAAAGGGTACAGCCGCAAAAAACGCCGCTGCCGGAGTTTTTCCTGCCCAATAATATGATGCACCTGCGCCCATTTCGGTAGTACCCTCGGAAGTAGTACCAAAAGCCTCTAAGCCCGGTGCCAACTCTCCCGCACCAAATATCTTGATTTTAAATCGTCCGCCCGACATCTTATCAATCCACTCTGCCAGCAAATTCGCGCCTTCTCCGAATACCGGAAAATTCTTACCCCATACGGTTGTCATCCGCCAGTTGATTTTTTTATTGGAATTGACATTGATACCTGCCGAACTACTTTCAGCGGCATCACTTTTACAACTGCTCATCAGTGTGCTTGCACCCGCAACTCCGGCTACCGCACTCAATGCGCTCTTTTTTAAAAATTCTTTCCTTTTCATAGTGTGTGATTTTAGAATGAATGAATGTTGAATTTTGAATGAATGAATAAAAAATGCAATAATGCTAAAATGCGTTAATGCGATAATGAAATTTACGTTATTATACATTACAGCATTTCAACATTATCGCATTACAACATTAAAAACATTCACTCATTACTTAATTAAAAACATATATCAAATCAGGGTATAAAATAATTAAAGCAATGACGAGGACTTGAATGATAATGAAGGGTACGATTCCTCTGTACAAATGTTGAGTCGTGATTTCGGGCGGTGCTACACCTTTTAAATAGAAAAGTGAAAAGCCGAATGGGGGCGTTAAAAAAGATGTTTGTAGGTTGATTGCCATTAGAATGCCGACCCAAAGCATATCCACTTCATAGATGTCAAATATTGGTGTGACCACCGGAACAAATATGAAAATTATTTCAATAAAATCAATAAAAAACCCGCAGATAAATATGACTACCATGACGATGGCGAGAAATGCCATTGCCGACAGGTCGGCAGATTGAATCAAGTGAATCAGGTATTCATCGCCACCTAAAGTCCTGAAAACCAATGTGAAAGTAGTCGCACCGAGCAGTATCCAAAAGACCATAGCTGTGAGGTGCATCGTTTGGCGCATGACATCATTGAGTATTTTTAGACTGAATTTGCCTTCGAGTACCGTCAGCAAAATCGCGCCGATAGCACCTACGGCAGCCGCTTCGGTAGGCGAGGCAATACCTGCAAAAATAGACCCCAACACCGCCACAATCAAAGCCAATGGCAACAAAAACGCCTTCAATACCCGCATCAAAAAACCATCACCACGCATAGCTTCCAGTTCGGCTTTGGGAATGGAAGGTGCCCATTGAGGGCGCAAATTACTGATAAATACTATATATAAAATGTACCCTGCCACCAAGATAAAACCGGGCAAAAAAGCCGCTTTAAACATCGTGCCTACATCCACTTGCGATGCACCGCGTGTAGTGGCATTGATTTGTTCGGCAAGCAAAATCAGGACTACCGAAGGCGGAATAATCTGCCCCAATGTACCCGACGAACAGATGACTCCCGTTGCCAATTCGGGCTTATAACCTCGCTTCAACATTACCGGTAAGCTGATAACGCCCATCGTCACCACAGTCGCTCCCACAATACCCGTAGATGCCGCCAATAATGCCCCGACCAAGACCACCGATATAGCTAATCCGCCCCGCACCCTACCAAGCAGGTTTGCCATCGTTTCCAACAAGCTCTCTGCCAGCCCCGATTTTTCCAACATAATACCCATGAAGATAAACAGCGGCACTGCCATCAGCATAAAGTTATTGACCGTACCCATATATCGGCTCGGCAGCAATCTGAAATCTCTGAAACTTATCACGTCGGGCATTACCAGCATCAGTACCAACGCAAACAAGGTAGATACTCCCGCCAAAGTAAAAGCCACCGGATACCCCTTGAGTATCAAGATGAAAATAATTAAAAATAATATTAATGCTAAAGCTCCCATTTGTTCGTAATTCGTAACTCGTGATTCATTTATTAGTGATTCGTCAAACCCGTAACTCGCTACTCGCTACTCGTTCCTCGTAAAATAGCTATGGATTTCAGAATGGAGGCAACACCTTGTATCAGGAGCAAAGTAAAACCGATAAATAAGGTGAATTTCAGTAAATATAAGGCGGGTAGTCCGCTGGGTTCTTGTGATGATTCGCCCATGTTGAAGGAAGTGACAGCGTATTTCCAACAGACGATCATAGAAACGATGCACCAAGGCAACAAAAATAGAATACCACCAATGAGATTGACCCGTGCTTTGCCTTTTTCCGACCAGTTGGCGTAAAATAAATCTACCCTGACGTGTTTTTCATGCTTAAAGGCGTAGCCCGAAGCAAACAAAAACGACAAGGCAAAAAAGTAAGTTCCCAACTCGCTCATTTTTTGGGAAAAACTCCCAAAACCGTATCTGACAACTACCAAACCGAAGAGTAATACCACCATAAACAGGGTTGTCCATGCGAATATTCTACCTGCATACTCATTAATAGATTCTAAAAAACTAATGATTTTATTCACGATGTAATATTTTTATACCAATTATTTTTTGTATTCATTAAAAGTAAAAATAATATTGCAAAAAACGATTTTTATTCAAAATTTTTATTCAAATCGACATTTTTTTATTCAAAAATTGAGTACAGTGTCCGAGCTACCCGTCTAATGTGGAATATTGTCATTATACGACATTCTCAACATACCCCATCAAACGTTTTGGCAGGTTTTGTGTTAGTTGGTTCATGGTTGATAGTTCATGGTTGATAGTTCATGGTTGATAGTTCATGGTTGATAGTATTTTGCGTCCACCTATGAACCATGAACCATGAACCATGAACTATGAACTATGAACTATGAACTATGAACCATGAACTAAAATTTATAATATGAAAAAGATAACATTCTTGATTTTCGCGAGTACCTTAATGGTTATTCATGCTTGTTCGCAAAATACAAAAGTCGCTGAAAAAGCAATACAAGAAACAGAGATTGCATCAGCACCTGTCGCTACAAAAACAACTGATAATCAGCCGCTTGAAGCATATCCTAAACAAATTGAAAAAGTAGAAAAAACCGTTGATGAATGGCGCGAGATTTTGACCGCAGAGGAATATCGCATTCTCCGCGAAGAAGGCACGGAACGCGCCTTTACAGGAAAATATTGGGATAATAAAAAGAAGGGTACCTACTATTGTAGTGGTTGCGGATTGGCACTATTTGAGTCCAACACCAAGTTCAAATCCGGTACAGGATGGCCTAGTTTTTACCAACCCATAAAAGAAGAATATGTCACTTCCAAAACCGACAACAAATTTGGCTGGAATCGTACAGAAGTCTTGTGTGCGCGATGCGACGGGCATCTTGGTCATGTATTCGACGACGGACCTGCACCTACCGGATTGCGGTATTGTATTAATGGGAATATATTGACCTTTGAAGAAAATGAATGAATGTTGAATTTTGAATGAATGAATAAAAAATGTCATAATGTTGAAATGCGTTAATGCTATAATATTTCACCTATTATCGCATTACAACATTTTAGCATTAACGCATTAAAAATATTCATTCATTCCAAATTCAACATTCATTCATTATTTACAAAATCATATCAAATTCGTCCTCGTCTTCGTCACGTGCGCCTGTCAATGCCTTGACAAAATCGCTGTTCATATCCTTGAATCGCCCCATGACCGTAAGGACAAAATCCTCAGTGATAATACGTTTGATGTCTGCCATACTACTGGCATTGCTACCTTCGCGTATGCGGTAGCTTTGTTCGTAATCTCTGGTTTCAAATTTAATTATATATTTATGATTATAATTAAATACAGTAATTTTACAGAGTTTGCTCTCAATTTGACCAAGTTCCCTCATGGCTCAGTGTGTTGATATAAATTAGTTAGTGTGAATTCAATGTCGGCGGATAACGGAGAAAAATTTATTGAGTTGATAGAGTTTATGAAGTTGATAGAGTTGATAAAGTTGATAGAGTTTGTAAAGTTTTAAGTGTCAGTTACTTTATAAACTCTGTCAACTCTATAAACTTTATAAACTCAATAAACTCTTACATCAGTTCCACGACCATAGCGGACGCACCGCCTCCACCATTGCAGATACCTGCCAAGCCTTTTTTGCCGCCTTTGTGTCGGAGTACCGATAATAAGGTAATAACAATCCGGCAACCCGATACACCAATGGGATGCCCCATAGACACCGCACCGCCAAACATATTAACCTTCGCCATGTCCAGACCGAGTTCTCTGGCATTGGCAATGGTCACTACCGAAAAGGCTTCATTGATTTCAAAGGCATCCATATCGTTGAGTTCCAAACCCGCTTTGTCGAGTGCCTTCGGCATAGCAAGTGCAGGTGTGGTCGTGAACCAAACGGGTTCTTGAGCAGCATCGGCATAGCTGACGATTCGTGCCAAAGGTTTCAGTCCTAATTCCTCTGCTTTTTCGCCACTCATTAAAACGACTGCTGCTGCACCATCATTGATTTTAGAGGCATTGGCAGCCGTAATCGTACCATTCTCTCTATCAAAAGCCGGACGCAACTTATCTAAACCCGCTCTATCTATAATACGTTTATTATCAACTTCTTCATCTCGACTGACCACCACCGGATCACCTTTTCGTTGCGGGATTTCTACAGGCGTGATTTCGCCGTCAAAGTATCCTTTATCGTAAGCCTCACGCGCACGTTTGTATGATTCAAAAGCAAAATCATCCTGCTCACTGCGCGAAATATTTTTACCACTCGCACATACCTCTCCACAACTGCCCATCATTGAGCCATCGTAAGGGTCTTGCAAGCCATCGCGCACAATACCGTCCAAAATCGAAGCATTCCCATAGCGGTAGCCCGTCCGCGCCTTCGGAATATAATGTGGCGTATTGCTCATACTTTCCATACCGCCTGCCACTATGATGTCGTTGTCGCCAAGTGCTATGGATTGTGCCGCCAGCATCATCGCCTTCATCCCCGATGAACAGACCTTATTAATCGTGGTACAAGGCGTACTCACCGGAATGCCCGCACCAAGTGCCGCTTGTCGCGCAGGAGCTTGTCCTACATTGGCAGTCAGCACATTACCCATGATTACTTCTTCTACTTGGTCGGCTCCAATACCTGCACGTTCTATCGCACTTTTAATGGCAATCGTACCAAGTTTATCGGCAGTCATCGAAGCGAGTACACCGCCAAGATTCCCGATAGGAGTCCGCGAAACGGACATAATATAAACTTCTTTCATATTTATTTTTTAATGGTCAATATATATTAGACTTTGGACAAAGGAAATTGGGGAATTTGGAAATTAGGTAAACCCTTCTTTTTTAGATTTTTACAAAAAGTAATTAATTACATGTTTTATTTTATTAATAAAATTCATTCAATTGATTATCAATGAGTTAAGGTTTTAAACCGAGTTTCCTAATTTCCTAATTCCCATTTTGTCCAAAGTCCAAATATATAGGTATGACCATCATTTATGTATCTTGATTTTGAATAATGGAACAAAAATATTCCAATATATACTTTTTGATTTAATTGTAACAAACTAAAATACATTCACTCATTTAGTTATTCACTCATTCACTCATTGTATTTAAAGTCTGCAAATTTAAGCATTTTTCATTAGCAAATGAAAAGGAAATTCATTTTTGATAAATCGTTTTTTTATCAAAAGTTCTTATCGAATAACGAGGTCTTTTTTTATATTAAAAAATGCTTTAGCCTAATTGTCTCGCAAGATACCCTTTGCAGTGTTCCAAATAAATTGATACGACATTCGTACATTATCGTTTTCACATACTTTTTTCAGTTCATTACCCACTCCCGAAAGCTTTCGGGATAAATATGCGGATACTCAAATGTTGCTCTTGGCATACAAACACATCAACATCAACACGTCAACACCGTTTTATATCTGTTAAAGTAATTTATAATTTCAACTTGCATATTATCCAAAAAATCTGCATCTTACGGTTTCAAATTCATCTGACGGTCAATTATTTAAGCTATTTATAATGCGATAAATACTTGTCAGTCAAAACCTTCCCCATACCCATTTTTTGGCTACCCTTCTAAATTTGCTTAATTTTTGGTCATCATCAAATTGCAAGTCCTGATAACCATCGGGAGTAATTCAATTGATTGCACAAACTATGAACCATGAACCGGCAACTATGAACTGATAGCCTATTTTTTTACCCTCCCTACCGCAAATCCATCATCTTTATGACTAAATATCTATGCCTATTGGTCAGTTGCCTATTTATTGTTCACCTTTCTCATGCACAAGAAGCACTAACCGCCGGAAAAATTGAGATGAAAATTACGAATGTCGAAAATGCCGGACTCAAAGGCTCCATGATGAAAGGCAGCACACAGACCGTTTATTTCAGCGATAGCTACGACAGACTCTCCATTTATACCATGAAAGGCATGGTAAAAATGGAGATTGTCAATGACAAAACCGCCAACTCTACTCTGATGCTCACCGGAGGTATGATGTTGGGCAAAAAGAAAGTCAAGGTCAATACAGAAGAGAAAAAGCCACGCAAATACAACATCACTTACGACAACAGCGACAACAAAACGATACTCGGATATACCTGCACCAAAGCTACTTTGGAGAATGATAAAATAAAAATGGAAGTTTATTATACCGATAAGATAGACGTTCACGAAACACCGCTCCGCAAACAATTTTCAGGTCTAAAGGGTTTCCCGCTTCAATATACGATTATTGATGATGAGGGAGTCCGCATTACTTATACTGCACAAATCATCACACCCGACCTCACGCCCTCCGATTTCAACCTACCCACCGAAGGCTACGAAGAAATGACCGAACAAGAAGCTAAAAAAATGCTTCGGAATGCGGGATAGTTCATAGTTGATAGTTCATGGTTCATAGGCAAATGCGAGAAACTTATTATTCATTTTTCTCACATTTGCCTATGAACTAGCAACCATGAACTATTTGACAAGTTCATCCATGTAGTTGACACTTTATACGATATTAATTTTACACAAAGTATCATAAACCCGTTTGGTAAACTTTTCAAGTTTGCTAAACGTGGGCAGGGTACTAAAATTTGTAACTAGCTAAATATCAGTACATTACTTCTCCGATAGCTATCGGAGACCAAACTTTTTGAAGTTTAGCAAACGAAGTATTTAAATTTTGTTTTGATTTTTAAAATCAGATTCCAAAAGTGTCAAAACTTTTATGATGTAGATGAACTTGTCAACTATTTACTACTTTCCACAAAATAAGCTCTTAAATCTTCTAACTGCTGATGACTCAACCGTTCAAGCGGATAATTGGGCATATAGGGGCGTTTGCCGTTAGTCACCATACCATAAGCGGTGACGTGGTAAGTGGAGTATCGGGTATATTTCGTAAAATTTCGTTTCATAAAACGAAAGGTCATCTTTTCATCATCCAGCACAAACATCGAATAACGCCCGTTTTCGTGGCAGTGTTTGCAACTGTGGTCATAGACTAACTTGCCATTATCGGCATTGCCTTTCATATCATAACCTTGCTTCAAGTCGTCCGGTTGGTCGGTAAAAGTAGCGGGTGAAGCCGCACTGTATTTGCTACGCACCAAGTCTGCTAATGCTGCCTGTTCAGCACCTTCATTGATGCCTTTTTCGATGTCTTGAAGCTCGGCATTGGAGAGCTTGAGGTCGTCCATTTTGAGTTGTATTTCCCACAGGTACATCAGCACCGATTCCAGTTCCCAATCCTTCAATTTACGTCCTTGTGCACAGTCGGTGGCGCACAATTGTATGGCTTCCCGAAGGTCGGTTTGGGCGGGTTTTATTTTTTCTGCATGATACTTTTTATCATAATCGCCATTATACCACGAAGTGCGATTGACCGTACCATAGAGCGTAGTGCCGGGCAGAAAAGGCAGGTCATTTTGTTGGGCATATTCAAGGCGTGCCTGCGGGTCGTGTATGCTAAGGTCGGGGTCTTCCTTCTCGACATTATGACAGGAAGTACACACAAAATGCTTGCTCTGCCGACGACCTCGCTGACCTGATTCGGCACTGATACCGTTCAACACAATATTTTTACCAATTGAAGCCGATGCACCGCTTACCGCAGCATTCAAAGTATGCCCCGGGGCGGGCTGTCCGAGTTGTTCCAATACTTCTGCGACAGGCATATTTTCATCAATTTCAAAATTATTTTTATCAATAAAAGTAGTCGCAGCAAGGAAAATCGTACAAGTAATCAAAAATATAACAAAGCTAATATTTTTCATAATTAATATCAATTCGTAATTTATTTTATAAAATTATTTTTAATATTCGTATTTTATATTATTTATAAAACAAAGGCAAGTTTATCTGATTGATTAACATTTTATGGTATATTAATTTTACAAAAAATATAAGTACCCCGTTTACTAAACTTTTCGAGTTTAGTAAACGTAAGCATATCACCAAAGTTTGTAATTGCCTAAATATCAGTGCCTTACTTACGTTTACTAAACTCTTTGAAGTTTAGTAAACGGAGGGCTAAATTGTTTTTCAAATTTTTAAAATCAGATTCTAAAAGTATCAATTACTTTCATGGTTTGGATAAACTTGTCATAAAATAAGTAATTAATAATTTTTAATAAAATTAAATTATTATAAAATAAAAAATATTGTAAAAAAATAAGTTTATAAATTGAACAGTCGCGAAATCGTGAATCCCAGTCTGAATTGCCCGTCTCCCCACTTAGCATCGGTATAAGGAATGTAGTCGGTTTCCGCCATACCTTGTGCATTGGTCAGGTTGATTTGAAAAATGTGTCCGCCTGTATCTATCTCTAATCCGAAGCCTATCGGGAATGTATATTCACCACTAGAATGTTGTGGTGAAAAAGGTACGGTGGCATCAATCAGCAAGGCATAAACTTTTGACAGTTGGATACGGGTAGCTGCACCGATACTTATCAGGTCATTGTTCACATCTACATTAGCAATATTGCGATGAATATAACTTGGTGTGATTTGCAGTGAAAATCTATCACTGAATTTGCGTGCAATATGCGCTTGATACACATAAGAGAAACGATGCCCGTATTTCGCAAAATGATTCAACACTTCGGTACTCGAACTCGCTTGCATAGTACTGAATCCTATACCTGCCAAAAGCGTAACGGAGAAGGGTATTTTATCACTTTGCCAAAGCAAACGATACTTGGCTTGTCCATTAATGAGGGCTTTGTGTGGACCTGCGCCTTTGGTGCGGGTAAGTCCAAGCGTAAGTCGGTCAAGTACACCATACTGAAAACCAATCAGCACATCCGAAGCATTTTCCAGACCATAGAAACTTTGCCAGCCTCCGGCATTCCCTGCGAGGTCGCCGAAGCGGTGTCCGATTCGGATGTCAAGTTTATGTTTTTGTAAGGTCTCCACCGAGTGGGTGTTGATGACGCGAGTAGATTTGAAAGTACGTTGTACAAGTACGTCTTGCGCCAACAAACTTGTAGCACATATCAAGGCAATAACGAGTATGATTAATTGTTTCATATCAAATATTTTCACTAACTATTTAGCTTGACAATGTCATGTTCGATTTTCATTTAATATATTTGGTATTTTGCTCTTGAATTTGGGCTAAAACTCGTCTGACATTTTCAAAATTCACCGATGATGTCATATTTTTCCAGCAATGTTTAAATGTCAGACGAGTTTTAGCCCAAATTCGGAAAAAATATCCCATGTTAAATACAAACATATTTTTATTTTAAAAATATGACATTGTCAAGTTAGCTATCCAAAGGTGATAGCCACACGCAACATTATTTGGTAAGTCTTCGTACAGGCGATTTTAATCGCCATGTAAAAATGATTCGCAAAATGTTCGTTTTCAATTTTTTATACATAAAAATATTAAACATGGCGATTAAAATCGCCTGTACAGAGCCGACTTTTCAATTTAATTTTCAGGGTATCCAGCTTCCAACCAACATGTAAACATATCTATTTCCATTTGTGTCAAATTCTGCGGACCGGCAGATGCGTAATCGGGCGGCATACCTACTACGGGGTCACCTCTTTGAAAAATAACACGGTTTTCAATTCTGCCATCATCCAACGGCGGTTTGATACCTGCATAAGTGCTATAATCTCCCGGTGCTGCGCCTCCTGCAATATGACATCCCGAATAGGCACAAGTGGCATCAATGAGGGCTTTCATATTCAAATCATAAGTAGCCGGAATGGTGTCGCAAAATTCAACGGGCGGGTCTATGGGTGGGGCAAGATTGTCATAAGTGCAGGAATACATCACTACCATACACATTACACAAAAAGTAAGAAATATATTTTTCATTAATTATTTTTTTATGCTCAAATATAGATTATTCATTATAAAAAAGAAAAGATAGTGAGAAAAAAGATAGAACGTCTTATTCGGGCTGACAAATGTTGTTATGAAATGCAGTGATTTATCTTATAAATGTTCGCTCTTCATAAAGGGATTCGTCTGACAAGTATTCGCTTAGGCAAAGTTAGGGTTTACTGCATTGCTAAATGTGTGCATAGTTGAAGGTTACTTTAGCATCACAAAATAAATCATACGACTATAAATGATGAATCGTGTCGGTAACAGCAAGTAATCACAAAAAAATAATTATATTTGTGTATTCACGTTTCGCTAAAAACAAAATTAAAAAATAACAATTGGAGCAAAATGCCCCGTACCGACGACTTTAGCCGACCTGTGCGATTAAAATAGTGGGCGATGAAATTCCGCTTTATGCCGTTCAAGATGCGTTAGCATCGACCCTGTTTGTAGTAAAAACCCAAGCAAAACCTATCAAGGTGCGTAGCACCGACACCGTTAAATGTACAAACAGTGCCGCTCCTACGGAGCTTAGGAGATTTTGGGGAT
>CALIZI010000393.1 GCA_938028705.1 uncultured Saprospiraceae bacterium
AGAAAGATTTTTGACATGGTCATTGTCGATTCCATGCAGACTATCTATAAAATTATTGCCAAAGAACTTAAACTTAAAATTCAAATAGTAGTATAATGCTATTTGTTTTTAATTCATTATCAATACTTAAAGAATTGCTGCAGCCCAAATTATCGCATTTTTATTTTTATTAAGTGATTCACGCGGAGTTCGCAGAGAACGCAGAGTGTTGATTATCAGTCCTCTGCGTTCTCTGCGAACTCTGCGTGAGATGCACTGACAATACTTAGCATTATTTCACACGCGACAATTTGGGCTGCACTCTCATGTTTTAAAAATAAAAGTATGTTTGTGTTTAACATGGGATATTTTTTCCGAATTTGGGCTAAAACTCGTCTGACATTTAAATATTGCTAGAAAAATATGACATCATCGGTGAATTTTGAAAATGTCAGACGAGTTTTAGCCCAAATTCAAGAGCAAAATACCAACTATATTAAATAAAAATTGAACATGACATTGTCAAGTTATAAAATTTATAAAAATATAATATTTTACTTTTTTTGACTTTTTACACAAGCCCTACGAAGGGATTTTAATCAATAATCTTGTGCATATCCACATACACGACTTGCTCTTTTCCGTTTATCATTTTCAATTCCCATGTCAAATCGTATAATTCTTTCGGATAAGCCTGTCCGTTTGTGCGTTTCATACCTGCGAGTTTATCCCATCTTTGCACCAGCATTTTAATGTCGAAACAAGCCGTTGAATGTCTAAAATTGGTCATCATATAAGTCTGTCCGTTTTCTTCAACAAAGGTCTCAAAAAAATACCGAAAATCTGTCGGTTGTTTGTCTCTCAATTTATCGAGTATCAGGGTTTGATATGTCTCACTTGCCCTATCATCCGAAGCTGAAAATACAACTTCCTGAGTACATTCGGGCTTAGGCGAGAAATAATGCTCAGGAAAATTACAGCCCATTATACATGACAAAAACAAACCAAGTATCATTTTACTTTTCATATCAATTACTTTTTTCGTATCTTTATTCTTTTATTTGAATTTAAAAAAGTTATTATTAATTCATTTTAAAATAATTAATATTTATAAAATATTAATTATTAGTATAAAATATATTTTTTAATAATTAAAATGTAAATTCATACTATTATAATCTTGATTTTTGTTTTTCTATATTTTTTAATAAAAAAAGAAAATATCAAGTCACAATGACTATTAAATAAGACGATTTTACATACTAATTATTGTATAAATAGTGGGAGAGTAGAGAGTGGAAGAGTGTGAGAGTGGAAGAGTGTAGAGTGTGAGAGTGGAAGAGACTAAGTTCTTTTTACTCTCCCACTCTACACTCTACACTCTACACTCTCAAACTCTACACTCACTACTCTCCCACTCTCAAACTCTCAACTAAGAAAAAATGAGCGCAGTAGCACTGGCAACATATAAGGAGGATGAAAAAAAGGAGATTAAGAGTGCCTATCGGCGGCTGATGCGTCAGGTCAAAACCAAAAATGACGAAGAGCGCAAGCAAATCCGCAAGGCGTTTGAAATCTCCACAAAGGCGCATTGTGAGCAACGCCGCAAATCGGGCGAACCCTATATTCTGCACCCTATCGAAGTGGCACGAATTACGGCTGCCGAGATGGGCTTGGGAACAACGGCGGTCATCAGTGCTTTGCTGCATGATGTGGTCGAAGACACCCCCATTACAACAGCCGAAATCAGAGCTGAATTTGGCGACAAAATCGCCATGATAGTAGATGCACTGACCAAGTTTGACGGCATGTACGATGTAGAAAGCCCCCAAGCCGAAACCTTCAAAAAAGTATTGGGTTCCATAGCGCAGGATGTTCGCGTAGTCATGGTAAAAATGGCAGACCGACTGCACAATATGCGGACACTCGGCTCCATGCCTTCGCACAAACAAATCAAAATCGCTTCCGAGACCGCCTATATTTATGCGCCGCTTGCACACCGTTTGGGCTTGTACAAAATCAAGACCGAATTTGAGGATTTGTGTATGAAAATCACCGAACCCGACCGTTACCGCGATATTGAAATCAAACTCAAAGAAACCGAAACCCAACGCTCCCGCTACGTCACCGAGTTTATGAAACCCCTCCGAAAATCCATTGAAGAAATGGGCGTTAAATTCCGCATTTCGGGACGTGCGAAGTCGGTATTTTCCATTTCCAATAAAATGAAAAACAAGCAGGTTGAGTTTGAGCAAATCTATGACCTCTTTGCCATACGCATCATTATTGATGTACCTAAACCCACCGAAAAATCAACCTGCTGGCAAATTTATTCCATCATCACCGACAATTACAACCCCATTCCTGAACGCCTAAAAGACTGGGTATCAACGCCAAAGGCGAATGGTTACGAATCACTGCATACTACGGTGGTCGGTCCTCGCGGGCGTTTTGTTGAGGTACAGATTCGCAGTGAGCGCATGGATGAAGTGGCGGAAAAAGGACTGGCGGCACACTGGAAATACAAGGGTGTTTCGTCCTCTGACACCATCCTCGACCGCTGGCTCAATCACGTCCGCGAAATGCTGGAATCAGCCGATGGTGATGCTATGGATTTCCTCAACGATTTCCGCACCAACCTCTTTGCTGAGGAGGTTTATGTATTCACTCCCCAAGGCGATATGCGGATACTTCCGAAAGGTGCAACTGCCTTGGATTTTGCGTTTGACATCCACACCGAAGTCGGTTATAGGTGCATGGGTGTGCGTGTCAATGAGCGTCAAGTTCCCATTAGTTATCAGCTCCAAAACGGCGACCGCCTTGAAGTCATCACCTCCAAAAATCAGAAACCTACCGAGAGTTGGCTCAAGTCAGTCGTTACCGGAAAAGCCAAGTCGCGCATCCGTCAGGCACTCAAAGAAGAGCGCAAACAGCAAGGCGAAATCGGCAAGGAGTACCTCATGCGAAAACTCAAAAACATGAAGGTAGAACTCAATCACGATAACCTCGAAGTTCTCCTAAAATTTTACGCCGTACAATCAGGTATAGATCTCTACTATGGCATTGCCACCGAAGAATTGAGCCTTACAAAACTCAAAGAACTCGAAGTAGAACATGGCAAACTAGCCATCAAAAAAGAAGAACGCCAACCCGGACCGCGCCCCATACCAAAGAAAATAGATACCAACAAAAAACCCAAATTGATGATTAACGGTGAAGATGCGTCGCAATATGCCTATTCGTTGGCTACCTGCTGTCGTCCGGTGCAGGGCGATGAAATATTTGCCTACACCACCACACACGATGGCGTGAAAATCCACAGAAACGCCTGCCCCAATGCCAAAAACATGCTCTCCAAATACGGTTATCGCGTCATGAAAGCGGCTTGGGTTACGTCCTTTAACACCTCTTTTGTGGCAGAGTTGGAACTTACCGGTATTGACGATATGGGCATCGTTCAACGACTCACCAATGTCCTTACCAGTCAGCTGCGTGTCGATATGCGCTCCTTTTCTATGGATGGTGACGAAGGTTACTTCAAAGGCAGAATCAGCGTAGTCGTCAACAATACCGACCAACTCAATTTTATCATTAAAAGCCTACGGGATCAGGATTTTGTGTCGTCTGTTATTCGGATAGAAGGAAGTGAATGACGGTCAACGAATGACGAACTAACGAGGTCTTTTTTTATTTTTAAAAATGCCTTATTCCGGCACCGTAGCACAACGCTTCCAGTTTGTGTATGGCGTTTGAACGATACGAGGACGAATAAAAATTTGCCACAGGTGGCGATTGAAATCGCCTGTACGGGTTTCTTAACCCAAGTTGAATGTGGAGCCCAAAAATATTATCACAGCTCATTTTTATGTGATTAACCCTTCAATTAATTCACTGATAACCAAATTTTTAAAAAAAATTACGCTATGGAAAAATTCGATAATACCTTTTACGATTGGGAGAAAAAAGCCGCTAATCAAGCCTTTTTACGACAACCTTTTGGCGATAAATGGGAAGAATATACTTGGCATGAAACAGGACAGATGGTGCGTAAACTCGCCACCGCTTTGAAGTCAATGGGCTTGCGTGAAGGGGCGCATATTGGTCTGATTTCTAAGAACTGCCGCGAATGGATTATTGCCGATTTGGCAATTATGATGGCGGGTTTTATCTCTGTACCGTTCTTTGCGAATTTGAACGGCGACCAACTAGGTGAAGTACTCAAACTGGGCGATGTCGATGCACTTTTTGTTGGAAAATTAGAAGATTGGGAAAATACAAAAAAAGGTATTCCGGCAGATATGCCGATGATTGCTTTTCCGCATTACGAAGGCAATTCTAAAGTGGAAGAAGGGCATCAATGGCACGATTTCATTGAACCGCACGAACCAATGCAGGATGTACATGTACCGAATTTGGATGATGCTTGGACGATCATTTTCACCTCCGGTACAACGGGTACACCCAAAGGAGTCGTACTGACATACAGGACCCTAAAAGGAACTCGCGTCGCTACCGAATACAGCAATCCGCTCAATCTTTCGCTGACAGGTGACAATCGTTTTTTCTCTTATTTACCCATGAATCATATTGCGGAGCGCGTGGTGGTTGAAATGGGTGCATTTCTTTTTGGCGGTACGATTTCCTTTGTAGAATCTATGGATACTTTTGTGAAAAATTTACAATCGGTGAGACCGACGACTTTCTTCTCTGTACCGCGATTATATACTAAATTTAAGTTGGGAATTTTGGAAAAAATGCCGCAAGAGAAATTGGACAGACTGTTGAAAATACCGATTTTGAAGGGTGTTGTCAAAAGAAAAATTGTTGCCGGATTGGGTTTGGACAAGGCACGGGCGGTGGTATCAGGTGCAGCGGTCTTACCCGATTCATTGGCTGAATTTTATAAGAAAATCGGTATCAATATTTTCAATGGCTATGGCATGACGGAAAACTGTGCGGTTTGCTCCCTGCGAATGCCTGACGACTATCGTCCCGGCTCGGTGGGTAAGGCACAATATGGTACTGAAATTAAAATTGACCCCGACACCAACGAAATTTTGATGAAGAACGACTGTCTGATGCAGGGCTACTACAAAGACAAGGAAAAAACAGCAGAAACGATAAAAGACGGCTGGCTCCGCACAGGCGACGAAGGACGTATCGACGAAAGCGGACACCTCTTTATCACCGGCAGATTGAAGGATACATTTAAAACGGCAAAAGGAGAATTTGTAACGCCCGTGCCACTCGAAGTTGCTTTTGAAGCCAGTGAAGATGTAGAGCAAATTTGTGTGACCGGACATGCTTTACCACAGCCGATAGTCCTAGCGGTATTGTCCGATATTGGAAAAGCTAAGTCGAAGGAAGTTATTGAAAATGAGTTGATTACTATTCTGAAAGACACCAATGCAAAACTTCCGGGCTACAAAAAAATCTCTACGGTAGTGGTTGTTAAAGATGCTTGGACACCCGAAAACGGCTTGCTCACGCCCACGCTCAAAGTAAAGCGCAATAAGGTGTACGACCATTATAGGAACAAACTTCTGGCATTGCACGAAGATGCGAAGGAAGTAGTTTGGGAGTGATATTTAGAATTTTTACAAGACTATTCAAAAACTGTGTCACGCGGAGAGCGCAAAATTTGCAGAGCCTTGATAAGCGCTCTACGAACTCTGCGCTCTCCGCATGAGTAGTCTTTATCCAGTTCGTAATGCGATTTTAGCAACAGGAAGCAGGCATTTTTTGTAGGTAATTTCTACATTTTCCACGCAGATGAAGTGGCTGACAGCTCATTGTACTGTTGTTGAAAAATAGAGTCTATTTGTTGGATGTCATAAATGTTGCCCCAATATAGGCTTGACTTAATGTATTAAATTAACTTGACAATGTCACGTTTAAAAATAAAAATATGTTTGTGTTTAATGTGGAATATTTTTTCCGAGTTTTAGCCCAAATTCAAGAGCAAAATGCCAACTATATTAAATAAAAATCGAACATGACATTGTCAAGTTAATGAAAACATTAAGATATTTTGCCATGTAATTTAATAATTATTAAAATAAAATTCTGTAAAAAGTCAACTGTTTTTAGTAAAAAAAACTGATTATCAATATTTTAAAAGTTATGAAAAATAAAATTAATTAAAATTAATCCTTAATTATCTGACATTCACGAGTTGCTAAAATTGATTTTTTTAATTAATAAATTCTTCGTATATTGTATTTAGTTGTAAAATATTGATAATCAGATAGTTGTGTCATGTTTTTTTTTCTCTTTAAAAATATAACTCATTGATTATCA
>CALIZI010000394.1 GCA_938028705.1 uncultured Saprospiraceae bacterium
TTGTAGCTTTTGATTTTCTTACCCAATTGCTCCTCTATGATGGGTATAAAAAGGGGATCCGCATTTTCTCTGAAAATACGGTCAAATACATTACCCTCTCGCTTATTGGATGATTTGGTCTTTTTCATGGGGCTAAGATAGGGGTTTTTAATATAAATTTTATCTCAAATTAAGGCAAAATGACATTAATTTTTGATATTTTTGACCCAATTTTATGGCATGTTTAGAAATGCGGTTGACACTTTTTTGTAATGTAGCAAACGCTCCAAATTGAGTAAATCATGCGGAGACCGCAGAGGTCGCAGAGATTTGATAATTAACCCTCTGCGAACTCTGCGTGAAAAAGTGTCAACTACTTTTACTGCAAATCTAAACATCACTAAATAAACCGAAATTTCACCGAAATAAATACTATTAGTGACCAAATCTATCTATTCCGGTGAATTTGTACTTGCACTTACTCATTCCACCAAAGCCCCTTCAAACACCAAATCAGGATGCTCGACCGGTACGAGATTTGCCATTTCATAAATATTCTTATAGCCATAACCGTAGAGGTTGATAAAGGTCGGAATATTCAAGGCAAGTGGTCGGCTTTTCATCGCAAAACTCATTGGGTCATTCAGGATATTATTATTGCAATAAATCAAAATGCGGGTGTCTTTCGACGGGATGACTTTTGCCAGTTTAGCTTCTGTGAAGTCAGAGAAATTCAGATGTACAGCTCCTTTCAGATGCTTGCCGTCATAAGCCGCTTTGGAGCGAGTATCCAGAATAATCGTACCCGCCTCTTCTGACATTTTTAGGAAATCATCCAGACTGACCATCCTTTGTTGGCGGTATTGCTGCACTTCATTGGACAACTGCACAAAACCCGAATAGTCTATATTTGCTTTGCCTAAAGTAAATATACTATCTGTATCTACAGTCATTGTTTTTGGTTTTACATCAATGGCTGAATTGGTGTTTATAGTCATGCTCAAAGTCAGTAATACGAAGAGTATTCCGATAGCGATTTTTAATTTTTGCATAGTTTTAATTTTTATACTATTTTATTTTATTTCAAATGTTATTATTGTACTTCCAGATGCCAGACCACTTCATCATGCAGACACCCACCTACATAGCGATTAAATATATATACATCAAGGGTTTGGTCATCCCACGAAGCGCGGTATCCGCCGTAGAAAGGGTGTGTTCCGGCGTTAAAAACATTAGCATCCAAAACAATAGATGAGATAGGTACGACTTGTATGCTAGAATCCGCCATAGACAAGTTCTTGATTCCTGCGTCTTGAAGATTTTGGTAAACGCGAAAATCATAATCAGTAGGACTACCTGCGAGCGTGGAATTGGAATCGTAAAGGCAAGTTTGTAAAGCCGGCAAAGCGACCTCAAAGCTATCCGTGCTACTACAATTGGCTATCAAAGAATCCAGCGAAAAGTAGTATTCCGGTCTGGGGTCGCACTGAATATAGACGCTTCCGTGATAGACTTGTGCGGTGGGTTCGGTTTCTTCCATATCACATGAAGTAAAAATAAGGGTGCTACTTAAAATTGATAATAAAACGATGTAATTGATTTTCGACATAGTAATTATTTTTAAATATTAATATTTTGTTAATGTCGTTATTTAACATGACATTATCAAGTTAATTGCAAGAGACTTATTGCCGGCAAATATTTATTTACTGCCGGTAAATTTGCATAAAAGAAACTAAAGAAAAAACATATACTTTATCAAGCCGACCACTGACTTCGTAAACCCTCCTTTTCACTTTGTAAAGGGGTCATTTTTGCACTTTTTAGCAAAAATACGCTAAAAAAAAGTCCTGTATATTTGTAGTAAGACTGTATTGAGAGAGCCGTTTTGTGAAATAAAACAAGATAGCTCCGACAGTTGAAAATTAATATTTTCGGGAAGTTTACCCGATAGATATTTTTAAAATGTCAGGCGAATTGTATTTTTGTTTTATTTTTAAAATTAGATAATTATAAAATTTATTTTAATTAATAAAATATTTATAATTATTTGTTTGTCGGCAAAAATATTATTTAATTTAATTTTTATTTTTGTAAATAATTTTATTTTTATAAAATTTTAATATTTAACAAAATGCAAAATATTATCGCCTGACATTTTGAAAATATCTGACGAGTAGGCTTGCCCAAAATATTAAGAGAATTCGCAACAAATAACCTACCCAATTTACTCGTTTCTTTTCATACTGCCAGACGGATTACCACTCGCACATTTAAAAAGATGTGGGGTATCAATAGATTTTGTAAATGTTCGACGACTTATATTGATTCCCAAGCTATTTTTTAAGACAAATTTTGACACCTGTGTCAAATAAAAATATTACATATAATTTTTATGAAACATACATAAATATCAAAAATTAACCCATTAATCGTTGACCAATTAATCATTAATAAATGAAGATTTTACTAACGGGTGCTACGGGGTACATTGGCAGGCGATTATTGCCGGTTTTATTGGAACAAGGGCATGAGGTCATTGCTTGTACGCGAGATGCGACGCGATTTGAAATTATGGATTCTTGGGAAGGAAAAGTAACAGTACAAGAGGTCGATTTTTTGGAACCGCCGAATTTGGAACAACTCGAAACCAACTTTGATGCGGCATATTATCTGATACATTCGATGTCTGCGTCGATTGGTGGTTTTGCAGAAGATGAGTTGACGTGTGCCAAGCATTTTCAAAGCTACATCGACCATACTTCGTGCCGACAAATTATCTATCTAACGGGTATTGTGGATGAAGATGAAAACCTTTCTCCACACCTCCAATCACGCTTGAATGTAGAACGCATATTGAGTCAATGTAAGGCAAAGCTAACGGCTTTACGTGCAGGAATTATCGTAGGTTCGGGCAGTGCATCATTTGAAATTATTCGGGATTTGGTCGAAAAATTGCCGATAATGATTGCGCCGAAATGGATAAATACCAAGTGCCAACCCGTTGGAGTTCGGAATGTGATACAATACCTCACAGGCGTATTATTGCACGAAGATTGCATGGGAAAAAATTTTGATATTGGCTGTGGTGAGGTGTTGTCTTATAAAGAAATGTTGCTTAGATATGCGCGGGTACGGCAGCTCAAACGATATATTTTTAGTGTACCGATAATGACACCCCGCCTATCGTCGTATTGGTTGTATTTTGTGACTTCGACCTCCTATCCGCTTGCAGTCAATTTGGTCAATAGCATGAAAATCAATACAATAGGTGAGGAAAATGACCTACGGGAAATGTTAGGCATTACCAACATTAGTTACGAAGAAGCAGTAGGTATGGCATTCCTGCGGATTCGGCAAAATATGGTCGTATCAAGTTGGAAAGACAGCTTTGTGAGTAGCTTGGATAAACGCACTTTGCAAGAGAATATTCGCGTACCGGAATTTGGTTGTTTCAAGGATATAAAAGAACGAACAATGCTCAAAGAAGATGTAGAAAGAATACACGAAAATATCTGGTCGATAGGCGGCAAACGCGGTTGGTATTATGGAGATTTTCTTTGGAAAATTCGAGGTTACATGGATAAGTTCGCGGGTGGTGTCGGTTTGCGACGCGGACGTACTAATACAAACAAACTCGATGCAGGGGATGCACTTGATTTTTGGCGCGTTTTGGTCGCAGATAAAGAAAAAATGCGTCTCTTACTTTATGCAGAAATGAAACTTCCCGGAGATGCTTGGCTCGAATTTAAAATCGTAGAAGAAAACGACGAATATATCCTCAAACAAACTGCCACTTTTCGTCCTGATGGAATTATGGGGCGTTTGTATTGGTATTCGGTACTGCCATTTCATTGGTTTGTATTCGATGGAATGATTAATAATATTTTGAAATTTAAATCTGAAAATATACTTCATTAGTGAAAGAAATTAAAATAAATTAATTTGACATGTTTAGTACATTGTTAAAAAAGTTTTTTAACTTTTTTTGGAATGTAAAATGTAAAATAATAAATGTAAAACTCACATTTCTGTTAAATTTTTTCGAGTTCAAATTTTCATTGATTTTCAATTAATAATAAATAATTTAAAATTAATATTTTATTAAAAAAATTTTAAAAACCAAATTATATTTTGAATTAGGTTATGAA
>CALIZI010000395.1 GCA_938028705.1 uncultured Saprospiraceae bacterium
TGTCAAATTACTAAAGGAAGCATAGTGACTCGAACTCGCATGAGTGCTTATAACTCCGGTAGAAAGATTCGTCAACTCAAATTCTTTGTTATTGCTTGAGTGACCATTGCAGTAGCCATAAGCATAGTTAGAATATGCACCGACACTCAGATTGCCGGATGTAGGTACTGGGGCATTACAAGATGAGGTGCCACTACTTTTAATGGTGACATTATACTCTTCCGTTTCTCCATATTGATAATCTTCACATAAACTGCGTAGAGGATACAAGCTAAAAACGACCATCATTTTGGTGTTGAGTTGTGTTTGACCATTGAGTGTACCGGAGGGGATGAGTTCGACATTGGCATTGATTTCTTCTCTTTCGTCAATGACATATCGCAAATCTTCGGGATCCAGATAACTGCCGTCTCCACCTAAATCAATATATACGCGCCATTCGCCTTCATAGCCTGCCTGCGGTTTGTTACCCTCACAATCTAAAGTATAGGTTTGCCCTTCAATCAAATCGGTGGTGTAATTTTGGAAGAATTGATAACCATTGTTGTTGCCGCTTACGTTGTTGATTTGACCGATATTGACTGACTCAAGATATATAAAATCTGTATTATAACTTCTTGGCGGGTCGCAAATAGGGTATTGTCCGGTATTTAAAGGCGCATTATTTTCGAGGTTGATGACCATATCCAAAATATTGACACCGTCATTTGTCACCTCTATTCTAATCCATGCGTAATAGGTGATGCCGCAGGTATTGGTTCTGAGACCGACGTATCCCGTCTGATTCAACCAATCCGTATATACTCCGGGTTTGTATAAAATCAAATTATCGGGGTCGTTTGGCGCACCTCCCGTAATTTCGCGGAAAGATTCACCGCTGATGTTTTGATTGTCGCCGAGGCGTTTGACATTAAATGAGTTAGCATTCGTCACCGCTGCTTCTAAGGGTGTTGCACTATACATGCGTATGCTTCCGTCATTGACAGATTGTCTTGAAAAACCTACTTCTGTGCCCAAATAAGGAATAAAAATAGCTGTAAAATCATTGACTGCAAAAGTACCGCCTGATTGATTGTTCATAGCCAATTCCTCCTTTCGGAAGTCAATTTTCAAACCGCCAATAGTCCGATTATTAAATACTTGTGAAGTGCCTATAATAGCATTTTGATTCAGTGTAATGCTGATGTTTTCAATATCATTTGTATGGTCGGCAGAGTTGCTGAGGTTGATGTTAAATTTGATTTCAGCTTTCTGATTATCATTATTAAGTCTTGTAATTTGAATATTATTTTTAGAAATAGACGCAGGCAATCCCGTTACGGTAAAGTCAATATTACTTGAAAAAGAACAACTGTTACAATCTCGCAATTCGATAATACCTGTTTCCGCAATCGTACCCGGATTGCTGTCGGATTCTCTGAAAACAACTTTATCCAAATATAATTTAGCATAGTTTTTATCTGAGCGACTATCCATAAAAACACTTTGGTCATTATTGTTGGTGACCACTTCTTGTCTGCCGCCGATGTTATTATTTATCATACTCCACATACGGTCTCTTTGCCCTGCCGTAAACATGACTTCACAGCCATAATCCATCATATTGTGGACGTTGTGAGCACCACCTTCACAAGCTGTCGGCAAAGTTGAAGGGCAAACCGGAGGGTCAAATTGTATGCACTTAGGCGTGTCGTTCACCAAGTCATCACAACCGCAATCGCCTTGTTGGTTATTGGGTTCGCAAGAGCGTCCGTCATCGGTAACATCATAATAAGGGTCTCCCCAAGCGTGTAGCAAGCCCAACCAATGCCCGATTTCGTGGGTCAAAATATTCGGACGATTCGTTTTTTCCGTAGTGCCATTTATCATATAATCTTTATCCATCACGATACCGTCTATGTCGGGTTGTCCGATGGCAGTGTAGGGGTAGTGTGCAAATCCTGAAGCATTGGCTACATCTTGAACGACCCAGACGTTGAGGTACTTCCTGTTGTCCCAACGGACGATGTCTTTCAAAATCTTATCCACACCGCCGTTGTAGCTGTAAAAAGAAGTCGTCGGGCGTGTAAGACCATCGGTTGGATTGCCATTAGGGTCAATCTCTGCCAACTCAAAAGTCAAGCCTATATCGCCCGCACGTATCGGGTAAAAAGTGGGGTCGATGCTTGCATTGTACTCACTTGTATTTTGTCCGGCAAAATCGACATTTACTTCATCCAAAACAGCCTCTAAGTCAGTTTTGCTAAAGTCAAAGGTAGTACCGCATGGTGGAGGAATAATGTGAAAAACAACCGGCACAACGTTGTCCATTGCAGAGCCGGATTTGTGTTGCGGTTGATTTTTCATGGCTTGAAGTTTTGCTTGAATTTGCGCTTTCAGATTGGGATTGGCTTCATAAACGGCTTTATTGACTTGCTCGGTGGCACAGCCTCTGTCATGGGCAGCTCCGGCAAATTGAGCGTATGCAAATGTAAAACATGAGCTTGTCAATAATACAATCAGTAGTGTTTTTGTAAGGAAATTGTTCAATAAAAAATTGTTTGGTAAAAAATTCATAATAGGAATTTTAATTAAATAATCAGTATGTGGTATTGTGGTTCGTTAAAAAATAATAAATGCAAATGTGCAGATAATCTTTAAATAATAATAGGTGGAAATTCAGCGCTTTGTTGTAAGGAAAATGTTATATCTTGCTTTTTTAATAGTATAAAATTCTTGGTAAATCATTGTTTATTAATTTTTAATGAAAAAATTATTTAAATATTTAATAAAAATAATTAAATTGAAATTATCTTGACAATATTAAATTTTAAAAAATAAGAATGTGTTTTTGTTTGAAATAGGAAATCTACGCTGAATTTGACCTGATTGCCATAAGGGGAAAATAAGCAATACGCTTGGGCAAGAATGGGTAATGTTGAGTAAAATTGGGTAAGGATATGTGTGGAAGAAGGCTCACTCATCCCTGATATAGGGTAAGATACAGGAACGAGTGAGAGGGATACATATTATGAAAATATCTTTTGACGAATTTGTTGTTTAATGTTTATCATTATAAGGTCAAAACCGTCAATAGAATTAATTTATTAATAATTATTTTAATGTTTTATTATCTTGAAATTAGGTTTTTAAATATTATTAAATAAAATTTTATCAAATAAATTTATATGTAAATAAATTTGAAAAATTGTCGAACTATATGAATATAAACCTCATATAATCCGACAATTTCCTAGTGTTTATCGTACCACATTCATACGCTGCGTACCTCTATAATCGCCTGCCTGAAGGGTGTAGTAATATGTACCGGAAGTCAAGCTGCCAGAATCAAAAATGATTTCGTGTTCCCCTCTCGTTTTGAGGGTGTTATTTATGATGGTTGTCATTTTTTTGCCCATAGCATCATACACATCAAGTGTTACGGGGCTGTCTTTTTCCAATGTAAATTGAATTTTTGTTTGGTCACTAAGCGGGTTGGGATAATTGCTAAGTACCATAGAAGTTCCCGTCTCAGAGTTATTGACCCTATACTCGGTATTGACATCATTGAGTGTATTGGCAAAACCGGACAGTACGGGTATGCTTGATTGATAATGATTAAATTCTACGTAGGCAACTTCGTTGACTTTAGTTGTCCATGCACCGGAGTCGATAAGTTCTCTATCTTCATTGAACCATCTAATATCTCCCCATAGCCCCGCATAAGCAATATAATCAAAGCCACCTTCGTCGTGCGGAACACCAAGTGTAAGGTGCGTAATGTCGGCAGGATTTAGGTCGGTAGGGTCGCAAGGCGTAGCAAAACCACAGTCAGCGACGATGTTCAGTTCTATCGGTTCTCGTGTGCGATAGCCTCGTGGATAAATGACTACTATACATCCGTCATTAACGAAAAGCGTTGGGCTGACAGCTCTGCATTGAATTTCAGTTATGGCAGGATTGGTATCAGGAGCCGGTCTGTCGTAGCAAATTTTTGTATGGCAGTTATCGCCACCTAGACATTCTTCGACGATAGTGCCTTGTACGTTGTCGTCTTCTAAGTTATCATCCATTATTAACTCAATAGTATCTGCCGATTCTGTGGTATTGGCATGAACGTAGAAGCAAAATTGGTCATCTGTTGAGTTGGTTTCGAGGATTCTCATGGTCAGCGGTTTTTCTTCTTGGGCGAATGTTGTTCCGAGTGTACACATCAGTACACCAACTGCGATGCAGTGGTAAAAAGTACCTTTCATAATGAAGCGTTTTTGGCTGATAGTCAGCCTGTTAAATAAAGCGTGAAAATTTTAGCGTAGATAATCGGATAAGATTTTGCGGATGTGCTTACTTGTTTATACTTGTATTGATTATTTTGTTATCAGTTCTTTGTAAAAAAATAAATCAATTGGTAAAACAAATAAGAAAATCTGTGTGGATAGTACAAATGTACAAAAATATTATAAATTACAAAAGGTAAAATTTATATTATTTGTCGTGTAAAAATATTATCTTTCGCCATTTCAATTATTTATTGAAATGCTTTAATAAATTGTTTTTTAATTTTTTATGATTGTAAATTTTATTTTATTTTATAATAATTAATTTAAAAAATGCTTAAAAATTCTGAGGTTCATCAGTCCAAATTATTTGCGCTGTTGCGTACTTTAAATAAAAAAGAAGTGCGGGAATTGAGTTTGTGGCTGCAATCTCCTGTCCACAATTCGTCGGAAGAAGTCCGTTTATTGTACGAAGGCTTAAAATCAAAGGATAAAAGTTTTCGTCGCCCCATTGACAAATTATCTTTATTAAAATTTATCAATATTACACCAAGTGATAAAAACGGTACACATCTGAGTCCAAAAGAAGAAAAAACCCTACGCGAGGTGATGCACAGATTGACGGGGCAGGTACAAGATTTCATTGTGTGGAAAGATTTTAAGGCAAAAAAAAATAAGTTAGGATATCATACAACAAATGCTTTTTTGGGGAGAAAATTATATAAATATTTGCCACATCAACTGGAAAAATCTCGGCGTGAACTCGAAACCAAGCCACACCGCGATATTGATTATTTCGAAGGTACTTTTTTGTTAAAAGAAATAGAACTTATCCTAAACATCATTTTAAATAATCGAGGTAAAAAAACGGAGTATCAAAGTACCATAGATAGTCTGCGACATTTATATTTAAGCAAACTCTTGAGGTATTATTGTGCAGCTATTTCACATGAAAAAATGCTGCAAGTCAAATATGACTACCCTTTTATTGATTTTGTCAAACAATATATTGAAGGAAGTACAGACAAAGAAGTACCGGCTATTGGCGTTTATTTTTACTTATTAAAATTAATTGAAACAAGCAAGCCGGATGATTATTACGATTTAAAAAATTATCTTTTTGAGCGTTTGGACCTATTTGACATCCATGAAGTACGACAGCTTTTTAATCACCTCACCAATTATTGTAACCTGATGATTAAAGCCGGCAAGCAAGAATTTGTGCGCGAACAACATGAGATATACAAACAAGGATTAGCTTTAAAATGCTGGTCAACACAGCTCAATTTTTCCAATCACCAATTTACACATATTATCAAAAATGCTTTGCAACTTGGTGAAAATCAATGGGCAGATACTTTTGTGGAAAAATACCAACGCGAACTTGCAGCGACTGTACGCGAAGATATGGTCAATTATTATTTTGCTTTAAAGCACTTTCATCAAAAAGATTTTGACAAAGCGCAAGGCTGCCTGCGGCGAATCAGTCAATCAGAGGATTTTACATATACTCTAAATTTTAAAATATTATCACTTAAAATACATTACGAATCCAATACACTCACGATTGACAACCTCGACAGTCACCCGATGAATTATGAACTCGAAACGATGCGCCAAAACGTATCTGTTCGCAACAAACGCATGTCTGAGATTTTTCGTCAGGCATACAGCAATTTTGTCAATGTATTTCGTCGGATACTGGATCGCAAAAAGAAGCGCATCATCGGTGAACAACTCTCTGCCGACAGTATTAAAAGATTGGAAAATGACCTGCCCAAGATTAGCCCTTTGGTAGAAAAAGAATGGTTGGAAGCGCAAATTGAAGCACTGAAAAAAAGTAGAATTTAGTGAAAAAGAAAATAACCTCTTGTACATATCCGGCAGAAGCTGCTCTTCAAATCTAATGTAATATATTTTTTACATATTATTTTTTTGCACTTCAACTGCTTAACATGACATTGTCAAGTTAAATCAAAGAGCAAAGATTGTTTTTTATATGACTTCAAATGTCTTAGATAAAACACAATCAAAGAATTTATTAAAAATCCTAAAAAGTGTCTTCATAAAGATACTTTACCCACTAAATACAGACCTGCCTTTTTACTTTGTCTTCACTCTGACATCTAAATCAATTTTAATAGTATAATTTACAACAGTATTTAGAAACACCCACCTAAAAATAATTTCATGTATGAAATACTATGTCGATATTCCCATCAAATAAATTAGTTAATCTTTTAGACTTTGGACAAAGGGAATTGGGAAATTAAGTAATCCCGATAACTATCGGGACTTTTTTAGATTTTTACAAAAAATAATTAATTACATGTTTTATTTTATCAATAAAATATATTTATTTAATTATCAATTAGTTACGGTTTTAGAGCGAAGATCCTAATTACCATTTTATCCAAAGTTCAATAATCATATAAATTGTTAAAACATGTATAGTAAGAACAAAAGTAAAATTAATGTTAAAAATTTATCCACAACACAGGGAAAGCAAATCAACCTAAAAAGAAGTTTGGCTTTTCTAATTTGTTTCTTTGCATTGACCGGCTCTATGCTTAATGCTCAATGTGATGTCATGGTCAATGACATCAGCCTGACCGACGGTAGCACCTCTACTTCTATTTGTGTGGATGGCATTGGCGACCCTTTGGATATAACGACAAACGGCGGTACACCCAATGTTTCGACAGGCTGGATTATTACAGATGATATTGGAAATATACTCGCTTTACCACCCGCACCACCTTTTGATTTGGATGCCGCAGGTGTTGGTACTTGCCAAATTTGGTACGTCAGATACGAAACTATTGAA
>CALIZI010000396.1 GCA_938028705.1 uncultured Saprospiraceae bacterium
CTACCTCTATTGGCATTCGATAATAATTCTTTACTTTTATGTCGAGATTTTTTCTCGACGGGAACTTCGTTTGTTTGCATACAACAAGTTCCCTATTTTTTTTTAAAATTCTGAATTGCCCCCTAATTTCTTAGAATCAGAAAATTTTAAACATCTTCATCGAAATAAAATATACAAAACCGCTTCGTCCCCCACGAAGCGGTTTTTTACGTAGAAGGGTGCTTCCAGCCCGTTCCCTCGCGTGTGTATGCTACGTGCGTCTCGTATATTTCTCCTCAAAAAATAATTTTTCAGGTATATTTACGTCGAAATGAATCAAAAGATAAACCTACAAGTTGATTTTTATGAAAATAGACGGTATATTTGCTGTAGTTGCTAAGAGTTTGGTGGCGGTAAAATATGAAGATATTGAAGTAGATGAATTTGAACGCTTGTTTGACGACTGGACGGATGTGCGTTATTTATTTGATTTTTTCACCGAACATGCCGATGACCTCACTGCCGGATTTTACGGTGACATCACGATAGATGAAGCGATTGAATACACCTTGAAAGATGCAGAGCGATTGGAACAACAATTAATCGAAATTGCCACGCTCGGTCAAACCGAACAAGACGAAAATCTACAAACGCTATTCAAACCACTCAATAATGCGGAGTATCGTTTGAGAGATTTACAAAAAAGCAAAGCTTATGGTGTGAGGCGGCAGAGTTGGTTGAGAATTTATGCGATACGCATTGCGAAAAATATTTATGTAGTATCCGGCGGTGCTATCAAATTAACGCCCGACATGGAACGCGAACACCTCCGCTTGGAACTCTACAAACTCGAATTAACCAAACAATACCTGATTGACGAAGGCTTGTTTGACGAATATGATTTTGAATATTTACAATTGGAATAATATGGCAGTCAAAGACATCGAAAATAAATTAAACACCACCCTCGCCGACAACAAAAGCAATTGGCAAAGCAAAGCCGAATGGCGCGAAGCCAACAAAGCATGGTTGCGTCATTCCCGTCAAATCGCCCTCAAAATCAACAAGGCACTCAAAGCACAAGGCTTGACTCAAAAGCAATTGGCAGAACGCCTTGAAGTCTCCCCACAGCAAGTCAGCAAGCTACTCAAAGGCACGGAAAATATGACTTTAGAGACGATAGCGAAGTTGGAATTGGCATTGGGTGTGGCTTTGATAGGTGGGGTTTTGTATGCAGAAGCGGGTGCCCTCACATGGAATGGACAAGTGCTAAACGAACCCGCCGAAAGCTACCAACAAGCAAAGTAATACACACAAAAATCGCTTCATTCCCACCTAGAACGGTGCTTCCAGCCCGTTCCCTCGCGTGTGTATGCGCGGACTGGATGCCGTCATTCGTCGGCACAAGAGTGCTGCGCTACGTATGCACCTCATGTATTTCTCCTCAAAAAACCGTATTTTTACAAAAAATATGCGCGAAAATATGTGGAATGAACTAACACAACTCATACAAGACTACCAAAGTCTGGCATTGGAAGACCATGTGGATTACGAAAAATTCAGCATGATGTCCATTGTATGGCATTCCACGAAAATAGAAGGTTGCAGCCTCACCGAAACGGAAACCAAAGTCCTTTTGGAGCAAAACATCACCGCAGGCGGCAAGCCACTCACCGACCACCTCATGGTCAAAGACCACTATGAAGCGTTTTTGTCTATCAAAGAAGAAGCTTTTAAAAAGCGGAAATTTTCAGTTGAGTTTATCCAAGAAGTCAATGCGGCAGTGATGAAACATACAGGAACAGTTCACAATACCGTCTTAGGAAATTTTGATGCAGCTAAAGGCGATTTGCGCTTATTGCAAGTGTATGTCGATAAAAAATATTTTCCTTCCTATGATAAAGTTCCTACCTTATTAGAGGAGTTTTGCGAAGCCGTTAATACGAGATTAGACGATGTTGAGGGCATTGACATCACCAAATTAGCCGCAGATGTACACTACAACTTCGTCAATATCCACCCCTTCGTGGACGGCAACGGTAGAACCGCCCGATTGCTGATGAATTACATTTTGCTGTATCATAATCAACCTTTATTAAAGATTTTCACAGAAGACAGAGTTGCCTACATTGACGCACTAAACGAAACAGAAGAAAAAGAAGATTTAGAGATTTTCAGAAGGTTTACGGCACAACAATACAGTAAATTTTTAGCCTTAGAAATTGACAAACATCAAAAATTAAAAAATAAGCGATTTATGATGATGTTTTGAAATCAATCATCATACCGATACACAAAACCGCTTCCTCCCCCACGAAGCGGTTTTTTACGTAGAACGGTGCTTCCAGCCCGTTCCCTCGGTGTGTATGCGCGGACTGGATGCCGTCATTCGTCGGCACAAGAGTGCTGCGCTACGTATGCACCTCATGTATTTCTCCTCAAAAAACCGTATTTTTACAAAAAATAATGAAATATGGCTGTTCAGACACAAACCATACCGCAGGTAGAGCAACACGGAGGCGTACACCGCTTCACGATTGAAGAGTATCACAAGGTACTCGAAACGGGGATTTTTGAGGGTCAACGTACCGAGTTGCTCGACGGCGAAATCACGATTATGAGTCTGATAGGAAATCCACACCGCACTATCGTTAGTAGATTGATGCGTAAACTAAAAAATACGCTTGGCGATTTATATACATTTTTCAGCCAAAGTGCCACCCAAATTGCCGAACACAACGAACCCGAACCGGATGTCGTAGTAGCAAAATTCAGAGATGACGACTATGCAGGTATATCTCTTGAACCGAAAGACATATATCTGATTATCGAAGTTGCCAAGAGTAGCCTCAGCACTGACAGAAATAAAAAAAGACTCATTTACGCTAATTTCAACGTTCCCAAATACTGGATTGCCAACCTGAAAGACCTCCAAATCGAAGTATTCAAACAACCTAAAGACGGCGACTATCAAGTGAAAGAAATCTACAAAATGGGCGATTCGGTGACTTGTGAGGAAATTGATTTTACGATTTCGGTGGAGGATTTATTCAAGTATTTGAAGAAGAAATAACACTGATAATTAGCGAACTACAAATTAATCATTAACCGTTAATCATTATCATGACACTCATTGCACAAAAAATCTATACGGTAGAGGAATATTTTGAGTTGGAACGACATTCGGAGGTACGGCATGAGTTTGTCTATGGTCAACTCATTCCGATGTCCGGTGAAAGCAGAGACGCCAATCGAATTGCCCTGAATATCTATACCATGTTGAATCCTGTTTTGGAGGCATTGGGTTACGAGATTTATCTGCACGATGTCAAAACAATGGTCGAAGAATCAGGCATTTATCGTTATCCCGACTTGGTGGTTACGCCGGAATCGGATGACGAAGATACGCATGTCGTCAAAAAACCTGTATTGGTTGCGGAAGTCTTATCGCATAACACAGCAGGAGTTGATAGATACGAAAAACTACGTCAATATTGCAACATGCCCACATTACAATATTACCTGATTATCGAACAAGATGAACCGCAGATTGAAATGTACGTCCGTGAGGGCGATACATGGGAAGTCCGCTTTTTTGATGCTTCTGATAAGGTGATTAAATTAGATAAATTTGAAACCGAAATTTCGATAAAAGCTATGTATCGGAGGGTGAAATTTAAGTGATTATGTGTAATGAATTAACACAACTCATCCAACTCAAATAAAAAAAGCCGAACCATACGGTTCGGCTTTTATAAATTTGAATCAGCGTGAATTACTGATTAGAAGTTTTGATAATTTTTACACCTTCAGTGTTTGCTTTTTGAAGATTTGCTTTTTTACCTTTTGTACATGGCTTAGAACAAGCTTTTTTTGCACCGGCAGCACAAGATTTCTTAGCAGGAGCAGCGTTGACAAATGCTTTTGAATCCGAGCAGTATTTTACTTCATTATAAGATACTTTACCGGAAGAAGCGCAAGTCTTTTTCTGCATGTAAGAAACTTTACCGGAAGCAGCACAAGTGCGCTTTTCTACGTCAGGATTTGCAGTTAAAGCAGCGGCAACAGCTTTGCTACATACTTTTTTCTCAGCACCAGCTACATGAACAGCCATTGCATCGTCAGCAGCAGGTGCAATATTGACAAATGCTTTTGAATCTGAACAGTATTTTACATCTTCGTAAGAAACTTTACCGGAAGCAGCACAAGTTTTCTTTCTCGCGTAAGAAACTTTACCGGAAGCAGCACAAGTTTTCTTTTCTACATCAGGATTGGCAGTTAAAGCAGCGGCAACAGCTTTGCTACAAGCAGCTTTTTCAGCAGCAGTGCAAACTTTTTTAGTACCACTTACGTGATTAGCTACGGTCATAGAAGTTGCATCTTCAACAACAGGAGCAAGATTGACGAATGCTTTTGAATCCGAGCAGTACTTTACATCTGCGTAAGAAACTTTACCGGAAGCAGCACAAGTTTTCTTTCTTGCATAAGATACTTCTCCTTTGTCACTTACTTTCTTGACGATAGAGTGGTCTTGCATCATAGCAGCATCAGCAGATTTGTGGCAAACTTTGGCAGGTGCATCAACCAAACTTGCAGTCTTAGCTTTGGTGCATGATTTTTTGGTGGTGTGAGCGGCAGTTTTAGATTTGGTGCATTGTGCTTGGACAGTTGTGCCAACAAATGCGAAAACTGCCACGAATAAAAGAAATTTTTTCATAATAAAAATGTATTATCTCTGAATGTTAAAGAATTAATGTAATTCAAATTTCAAAAAACAAACTCCAAATTAGACATATTTTGTATGATATTTCGGAATTTTAATTATGTAATTACAGATTCAAAAATACTGAAATTGTTTTATTTTATCATAGTAACACGAAATTTTTAACAATGTTTAACAGTATAAATGTCGTGAGGGTTACAATCGTGCAATGATTGTACGATTACCTTTTACTTTTTGATTCATTTCTACGTCAATTTTTGTGCCTAATGGCAAGAATAAATCAACCCGCGAACCAAATTTGATAAAGCCCATATCTTTACCTTGTATGACCTTTTCACCTTCTTCTACATAATTGACAATGCGTTTGGCGAGTGCGCCCGCAATTTGACGAAGCATAATTTCTGCATCGCCATTACCGATGACAGTAGTCGTCCGTTCATTTTCAGTAGAGGATTTGGGATGCCAGGCTACAAGATATTTGCCCGGATGATATTTGAAATAATTGACCGTACCGCTTATCGGATTCCGGTTGACATGTACATTGGTGGGCGACATGAAAATGGAAATCTGCAAACGCTTATCCTCAAAATATTCCGGCTCATAAGCCTCTTCAATGACCACCACTTTACCGTCGGCAGGAGCATAAATGATATTGTCGTCCGCAATTTGAATTTCACGACGCGGATTTCGGAAAAATTGTAACACAATCAAGAAAAGTAAGACAGACAAGATGCCTACTTTCCAATGCAATTCCGCATTATACGGTGCAAGTTGATAGGCTACTCCATTCACGCCCAAGAGCAGTAAAATGGATAAAATAATAATAACGATACCTTCTCGATGTATCTTCCACATAAATTTTCTTCTTTTTTTCAAGTGGGAATATACCCTTTAATGTGTTGTAGTGTTGAGGTGTTGTAGTAACGACAAATTAGAGTTTAATATTTGAAATTCAATTTTTGTATTTTTAATGTTTTGATTTTGAGATAATTAAGAAGCTAAGAATTGATTTTATTTAAAATTTATTAGGGAAAAAATATATATAATTATTAATCAATTTTTTATTAAAAATGGTTTTACTGAAATAAGGATATTTATAAATTATTTTATAATAAAAAATATTTATAAATTATCTTGACAATGTCATGTTTTGAAAATAAAAATATGTTTGTGTTTAACGTGGGATATTTTTTCCGAATTTGGGCTAAAACTCGTCAGACATTTAAATATTGCTGAAAAAATATGACATCATCGGTAAATTTTGAAAATGTCAGACGAGTTTTACAGGGTGGACGGGAACTCCGTAATGACTGCTTTAGCTGTCAAGTAGATTATTAGTTTAATTTGTAATAAATTTAAAAACAATAATTTATAAATATGTTTTTCATTTCACTTGACAGCTAAAGCAGTCATTACAGTATTCGCGGTCAGCCTGTTTAGCCCAAATTCGGAAAAAATATTCCATCCTAACACAAACACACTATTATTTTTAAAATATATTATTGTCAAGTCATTAAAACACACTATACATTAAAAACGGATAATTATGTTGAAATATAAATATACCATAATAATCGCTCTGTTTTTATTCACCTATAATTTAAATGCACAACCTTGTTGCGACAAGGACTTTAGACGCACCATAAAAGATACCGCAAAAACATTCAAGACCGTAGAACAAACCGATAACTATTTTCAACCACTTATCCGGCAAATAAAATCTGATACACGTTGCCCCACAGATTCTTTAGCCTATGCTCATTGGCGTTATGGAATAGCTTTGAGAGATTATGATATTCGCCGTGCTATCCAACAGTTTAATAAAGTAATAAATATAGAACATCATCCAAATAATTCTCCTAAAAACTTAGATATGCTTGCCTATCAACAAATAGGTCAATTATATGAACTTAGATTACAACCTGGTAAAGCAATAGATAATATCAATAAAGCAATAGATATTCACAGAGAATCAGGTGACAAAAAAGGGCTTGACTATCGGTACAGAAAAATTGGAAATTTGTATAGACAAATTGGAGATAATGAACAAGCTATTCTAAATCTTTTAATTGCCAAGCAATTATACGTTCAATATCGTGGAGAAAATAATAAAAAAACAGGGATTGCATGGAACGAGCTTGGCATAGCATACACTCTTAGTGAAAAATTTTTACAAGCCGTCAATGTCTTACAAAATGCTATCGCTATTGCAGAAAAAAATGAAAATACCAGACAACTCATTAAAGCTTATGTCAATCTTGGTAATGTCTATGAAGCGATGAGAGATTACCAAGAGGCAGAAAAGAAATACCGTAAAGTGCTTGACTTATGTTCACAAAACACAGAAGCGGCTGTGTCAGTCTGCATCAAAGCCGAAAACAATCTCGGCGTATCTCTCATGAAACTCGGACAACTCCAAGAAGCCGAAACCTTGTTTATCCAAACATTAGCAGCCAAGCAAAACCTACAAGACAATACACCACACCACTACGCCTACTCTGCCACCCTCGAAAATCTCGGCGACTTAGAATTAGCAAAAAACAATCACGACACTTCGCTTGATAATTACCAAAAAGCCCTCATGAATCTAAGTGATAATTTTCGGAATACCGATATTTTCAACAATCCAACACCCGAAAAAAACGAATTTATTTATTCAAAAATAGACCTCATTCGCATCTTGGATTTGAAGGCAACAGCCGCTTTATCTTTTTTTGAAAAAAATAATAACGAACAATACCTTCAACTCGCTCTTGATACGTACAAGGCTGTGGATGAATGGATTAACATATTTTACAGAGACATCACAACCGAAAAATCTAAACTCGAATGGATAGCCCGCACCCACGAGATATACGCCAATGCCATACACGTTGCGCTCGAAGCCCAACAGCCGGAACAGGCTTTCCACTTTGCCGAGCGGGCGCGTGCCGTACTCCTTTGGCAGAGCCTTTCGGAGCAGACTGCCCGTACTATGCTGACCGCACAAGACCGCGAAACGGAGGATAGCATCAATATAGAAATCCGCTTTCAAGAAACCGCCTACTTCGATGCCGACCCGCACGAAAAAGACAGCCTTCAACTCCTGATTCAAGATTTGAACAGGGCAAAAGAACGGCTCGTCAAATCTTTTGAAAAAAAATATCCCGAATACCACAAACGCAAATACAGTACAGATTTTATTAGCCTGAAAGAAGTACAAAACGACATTATCAATAATCATAAAACGACATTATTAGAATATTTTTTAACAGAAAAATTATTATATATTTTTATTATAAGTAAAAATGAAATTATTACGAAAAAAATAAATATTCAAGCTGATTTTTATGCTAATATTGACCGTTTTAATGCGCTTATAAAAAATGAAAACAGCACACTCGGTGAATTTGTACCTTCGGCTTACGGGCTTTACCAAAGCGTACTTGCCCCTGCTATGCCACACCTCAATGATGAGGTAGAAAAGCTGATTTTGATACCTGATGGCAGACTGAATTACGTCACCTTTGAAGCCTTGCTGACCGATACGACCACCATACAAAACTGGCAAACACTCCACTACCTGATTGACGATTATACGGTCAATTATATGTACTCTTGCAACTCGGCACACAGCACGCGACAAATAAAATACGCAGAGGAAGACCCTTACTTTTTAGGTGTAGCACCTACCTTTGGTGCAGTTCATGCCACGCCTCAACTCGCTGCGCTTCCCGATACTGACGAGGAGGTACAAGCCATCCGCGAATTGTACAGAGGCAGTGTTTTGTTGGATAGTGATGCTACGCGACAGCAATTGATGGACAGGGCGAGTGGAGCGGATATTATTCATATTGCCTCACACGCTACGCAGGGCGAGGGCGAGGGAAAAATATATTTGTACGGTGGCGATGTGATGACGCAAAAAGATATTCAGGCATTGTCGTGGTCGGCTCGACAAGTCATTTTGAGTGCTTGCGAAGCCGGTACGGGCGAGTTGAGCAAAGGCGAAGGTGTGTTGAGTTTGGGTTGGAGTTTTGCCTACAAAGGTGTGCCGAGTATCGTGATGAGTCAGTGGGCGGTATCGTCTGCATCTACCACAAAACTCATGGTCAATTATCACGAAAAACTCCACGAAAAACTCCCCGCCGACCAAGCCCTGCGACAAGCTAAATTGGAATTTCGGAACAATGCCCGTGCCATGATAAAAGCACATCCTTACCATTGGGCGGCTTTTATTCACGTTGGCAACACCACTCAACCAAGAGACAAACGATACACTTGGTTGATCTTGGCTTTGGGTTTATTGGCTGCATTATTGTATGCGAAAAATCGGCTGCCGGTTCATAGTTCATAGTTGATAGTTCATAGTTGATAGTTCATAGTTGATAGTTCATAGTTGATAGTTCATGGTTCATAGTTCATAGTTCATAGTTCATAGTTGATAGTTCATAGTTCATAGTTCATAGTTGTCATAATAACTTGAATCATACTACTAACTATCGACCATGAACCATGAACCATGAACCATGAACCATGAACCATGAACCATGAACCATGAACCATGAACTATGAACCATGAACCATGAACTATGAACCATGAACTATGAACCATGAACCATGAACTATGAACCATGAACCATGAACTATGAACCATGAACTACTCACAAAATATTAGACGTTTGTTCTTTAATTTTTTCCAGTTCATCTTTCATTTGCACCACGATGCGCTGTATATCGGCACAATTGGCTTTGGAGCCGAGCGTGTTGATTTCCCGTCCCATTTCTTGTGAAATAAAATTGAGTTTTTTACCCTTTATTTCGTTTTTTGTGTCGTCCAATTGTTGGATAAAATAATCGCAGTGCTGTTCCAAGCGCACCTTTTCTTCGGTGAGGTCGAGTTTTTCGATATAAAAAAGAATTTCCTGTTCAAATCGGTTTTCGTCAAAGCCATTCTTTAGGCGCAGTTCATTGAGGTGCTGACTGAATCTATCACGCAGTCGCTCAATGCGGGGTGCTTCGTGCGGTGCGAGTTGTGTGAGGAGTTCGCGGATATTTTTCACACGCAAACGGAAGTCGGTCTCGGTGACATCCCCTTCGCTTTTTCTAAATGATTTGAACTTGACGAGTGCTTCCTGACTGGCATTTTGTATAGCGGTCCATGTGTCCTCATCTATCACGCTATCTCCGGCGGCAGTCACATCAGGTATCCGCATGATGGTCTGTGTGAGGTCGCCGGATGATTGGATACCCAACTCAGTATTGATTTGGGTCAACTCATTATAATATGCCATGAACAGGTCTTTATTAAAAGTCATTCCACTTGAGCCTCCCTCTGCACGTATCTCCAAAGTCGCATCTATTTTTCCGCGTTTGACCTGAGCTGTGATGAGTTGACGCAATTCTATTTCTTTTTCATTAAACCCCTGCGGCAAACGAAGTTTGAGGTCAAGGTATTTGCTGTTCAATGATTTGATTTCAACAACAACGGATTGTTCTCCGATTTTTTGTGTGCCGCGCCCGTAGCCCGTCATGGATAATAACATATAAAATGTTTATATTTGAATAGAGAAATAAAAATGCAAATTCCAAGCACCAAATAACAAATTCCAAATAACAAAAAATGAAAACCTTGAAATTTGGAATTTGGTTTTTCGCTATTAATTATCCACAAATATAGCTTACCCTTAGCCGTTTACTGCTTATGTTTGAAAAAAAATGACAAGTTTATCTAAACCATAAAAGTAGTTGACACTTTCGGAATTTGATTTTTAAATTTGAAAAAATAATTTAGACCTCTGTTTACGAAACTTCAAAAAGTTTAGTAAACGTACATAAAGTGCTAATTATTAGGTCATTACAAATTCAGGTGACATGCTTCTCCGATAGCTATCGGAGACTAAACTCGAAAAGTTTAGTAAACGGATGACTTACATTTTGTGTAATATTAATTTCATAAAGTGTCAATCAATCAGATAGATAAACTTGTCAAAAAATTTTTGGTAGTGCTATAAATGTAATGCCCTTACTTGCCTTGCATTTTGGAAATGCAAGGCAAGTAAGGGCATTACATTTATAGCACTACCAAAGTTTTAATAAATTGTTGGAGGAAGTGCTTTGGGGCTTTTATATGTTGCATATTTTATTTAAAATCCTTCACTTTAATTTTACACATTGCGCCCGTTTTTGGCTGATGCCAAACAATGCCTTCGATACCGCAGTTGTTGCCAAATTTACTTTTTTGTGCGGGCAACCACGCTTTTAACTCTTCAAAATTTGTAGGCGCATCATGGAAAATAATCCGCGCTTTCCAATCTTCCAACGTGAAAATAAACAAGGTATGTCCGACCAGATTTAAGGGGTTGCCTTGTATCTTTTCACCAAGTGCTTCCGCACTCCATTCTCCATCAGGCACACTTGAAAAGTCCGTATTTTTTACGGCATCAAAAATATAAGCATCCCCTTTTTCCGATTCATTCGCATCTACATACCAAGGGTTTTTAATGCCTTGTTGTTTTTGCAATTTACTTGGGTTTCTTCTTTTCTCTACCCGCACTACGGTATGGTTTCTGACGGTTACACGTACATTCATGCCGTCCAGTTTTTCGGTGGCTATCGCTTGGTCAAAATCAAAGTCTTCGACAAGCAATTTGGCATTTACTTTTCTATCGCCATCCCAGTTTCTATCAAAAATTGTTGGTATCTTTTCCATGTTTTTATTTGTTGTTAAAAGTTATGTATTTTTTTCTTTTTTAATACAAGAAAAACGATAAATTAGTTCGCAGATACGTTTGTTTGATAGTCCTACACATATAATGCTATTGAACCACTAAGCCCACGAAGAACACTGAGGTCGAATAGACGCAGAGTTCACAAAGTATTTCTAAGTAATTAATAATGAATTTCTTACACTATCTTAGTTTTCTTACTTCGTCTATTCGACCTCAGTGTTCTTCGTGTCCTTTGTGGTTTCAGCATTACATGTGTAGCACTACCGTTTGTTTTATTACTAATGACGAAATAGTATATTTTTATTTTAAATGAATTTTATAAAAAATAAATATAGACTCATGTTAATTTTGTTAGTCGCATGGCGACGGCACTCTTTGTAACTGACGGCTAAACCTCTCCTCCTTAGTCGCATAGCGGCGGCACTATTAAATCCGGTGGACTAAGGGTGTCGGCGCAATGCGCCTTTTTCGGGTTGGGGAACATTGGTTTTACAAAGTGTACCGTCGCTATGCGACTATAAAATCAATGTAAAACGCATTGATTACATATTGTTTATTTTAAAATAACAAAAAACAAAAAAACAGATTTATCTGATTATCCGATTAACTAATTCCCTACTCAACCAAGCACCAAATCCGCCCCTTCTTCACCCGTCAATGTACCGATAGCCACGCCCATACCACCAAGCCGGACAGCCACCACAACATTTTGAGAAATCCGCTGAACGATAGGCGTTTTACTTTCGCCCACACCCAAAATGCCACTCCATTGGCGTTCAATTTCTATGGTTTGTTGCGGTAAAATATATTGTTGTAATAAATCGGTGAGGTAATTTTGGATATTGTTTGTCATTCCAAATTGGTCGGTGGTCTCCTGTTCGCGGAAGTGGTTGCGTCCGCCACCTATCAAGATACGCTTGCCGACATTCCGAAAATAAACATAGCCTTTATCATAATGAAAACAGCCCTGAAACTGCAAATCAGGAATCGGACGGCTGATTAAAACCTGATTGCGAGCAGGTACGACGTGTAGCTGCGGCAGCAGTTTTTGGGTAAAGCCATTGGTTGCCACAAGGACTTTTCGGGTCTTGATTTCCCAGCCGTTTTTAGTGGTCAATATCACGCCGTTTGTACTGTCAGTAAAGTCTTGAACGTGGAGTCCGTTGAGGATTTGTACACCTTTAGTGCGAGCTATATCCGTAAGTGCTAACATCATTTGTCCGGTGTTCAATTGTCCTTCGCAGTTATTGGCGATAAGGTGTGAAATATTCGCAAAACCAAACTGCCCGATGCGCTTGTCGGCAAGGCTAAAGGTATCTGCCCGACCCGTTATTCGCGCTATTTTTTGATTTAAAATATCTAATTGGGCTACACAATTTTTGTAGGTATGTGCTTCATTGGCTTTGAATAATTCGTAAGCTCCATAAGCCTTGTAGCCGAGTCGCGTATCGCCCACGAGTGCGCGTAAGCGTTGTAGTCCGCGCCAGCGTTTTTCGACCAAATCAAAGACTTCATTTTCCGCTTGTGTTGCCAAATCGTCCAACAATTCGGTGACACTCCCGAAGCAGGCAAAACCGGCATTGCGTGTACTCGCCCCGCTTGGCAGCGTACCCCGCTCGACGACCAATACCCGCAAATCGGCATCCTTTGATTTAAGTTGTATCGCTGCACTTAACCCAACGATTCCGCTACCGATAATGACCACGTCCAAATCGCGAAAGTAGCTGTTCCATTCCCAATGACTGAGTTGCATAATGGCTTATAAATGTAAAATGTAAAACACAAAATTTAAAATGTAAAAGTAGCGATAGTACGTGAGTTGAAATGTAAAATGTGACAAGTTTATCTGATTGGTTGATACATTATAAAATTAATATTACACAAAATATAAGTAAGCCGTTTGGTAAACTTTTCAAGTTTGCTAAACGTGGGCAGTGTACTGAAATTTATAATTAGCTAAAAATCAGTGCTTTACTTCTCCGATAGCTATCGGAGACCAACCTTTTTGAAGTTTAGTAAACGGAGTATTTAAATTTTGTTTTGATTTTTAAAATCAGATTCCAAAAGTGTCAACTACTTTTGTCGTTTGAATAAACTTGTCCGAAGTTTCGATATAAAAATAATCAAAACTCAATACAAGCTACTACCATCTTTCCTTTTTTATTCGTATATTGCAATAAAATTTTTCGATATGACAGTTAGTTTAGAAACACGTAAGTTTAGCATCATCGAACAACTTGTAGGGATACAAGATGAAACGATTATTTTACAAATTGAAAATTTGGTACAGGATCATCCCACAGACTGGTGGGATGATTTGACGGAAGAACAACAAGTCAGTATTCGTAAAGGTGTTCAGCAATTAGACGAAGGGAAAAGTATTGAATACCAAGAGTTTATTAGCAAATTCAAAACCGAAAAATGAGGAACGTCAGACTATCCGAAGAAGCGGCTGAACAATTAGAACAAATTCTCAATTATCTTGAAAAAAAAATGGTCAGTACGCACACGTAACAATTTTATCGAAAAACTGGAACGCTCATTTGAATCTATCAGTACCCATCCAACAAGCTACCCAAAATCAGAAAAATATCCCGATTTACGTAAATGTGTTATCACACCTCAAGCTATCGCCTTCTACCGCATCCGTGCAAGTGCTATCGAAATCGTGTCTATTATAAATGCGAACCAAAATAGGTAATGCGATTAATGCTCATTTTTTAATCTTTTTAGCTTTTCTCGCTCTGTTTTTTCAAATCTTTCTCCCACCACCGCTCCGCAAAATAATCCTGCAATATCTGATGCCGAATTGAGGACTTAATCGGCAAGCTCGCTGTCTCCGAAATTAAGGCTGGCACACCGCTCAATTGGGCGCATTTTTGAATTAATAATTATTCTAATGCCATAATACGACATTCATGCAATCACTAAAAACACGAATCTACGGTCATCCCTTTGCAGTACGATATGGCGGCATATTATGGCGTATCGTATAGGTCGGATTTGTATTTGGAATAGTCAAACTTTTCAGTTTTGTATCCGTTATATTATTGTCCAATGTAGCGACTGATGTTGCTCAATATGGACTATTTGAGTACACCCTGGGGACCGGAGTGTTATTGGCCATAATAATGAGTGCCGGGCTCCAGGGTGCTTATCCATACTTTAACCTCAAATTAAAATCGGAAGGCTTCAAGTCTTTATTTTTCCTTCACACGACGGGAATTAACACTTTCATATTAATCTTTTTTCATTATAATAATTGATTAGGTTGGGGGCTGCCTCGCAAACTATCATTAGCGATGTTATTGGGTGGAATTATCTCCGTTCAAATGATATTTTCATCTATACTTAAATCGCATGACCATGTAAAAAAAGCGGTCTTAACAGATGCCGGAGTATTACTTTTGCTTTTTGCTTATACGCTTTCTGTAATGAGTACCAACATTGCTTTTAAGTATGATTTTTTTGAAAAAATTTTATGCTTTTGTTTAATTACTTTATTGATAATCAGTTTTTTTTATTTTAAAAAATATTTTCATTCATTTTCATCGCAAAGATACAAACAAGCCTTAAATTACGGACGGCACATCATTCTTTCTGCTTTTCTTATCGTTTTTCTGACTACCGGAGGTCGGATTTTGATAGAATATTTTTTTGATTTGGCAGTGGTCGGATACTATACTTTTTATGTACGATTTGCAACGCCTGTCGTCATGCTGTAACAGGTTTTTATGATGGCTTTTTTTCGTAAAACATATCAATCCAAACCGCATACTTTAGATAATTATTTCGCCTTGATGTGGATGGTAATTTTCGTATTTGTATTATTGTCTTGGAAAATAATTCCTATCGCCTTTGGCGATAGTTTGACACTTCTGAAAGAGCATTTTTTAAGGTATAAAAACATATATTTCATCCTTTGTTTTCATGCGCTCTTTTGCAGCTATTCTCGCTATTAAAGAAAAAAAGATATGACTATTTGCTGAACAGTATTTAACTTAGCCATCAAAAGAGATAGTCTATGTTTATAGTTGATAAATTAATACGTAGCATCAAATCAAGTTTTAATGATGTAGAAGAACATCGCTATAAGAACCTACAGATACCTTTAGCAGATTTTCTTCAATCGGCTTTCGCCATGTTTCATCTGAAATCGCCCTCGCTAAACCATTATCGCAATAACTATGCTGAACGCGAGGCAAATCTTCAGCGAATTTATGATGTAAATGCTCTGTACTCCGATAGTGCGCTGCGTGAGGGTATAGACGGTATAAAGCCGAAGGATATTCAAAAATGCTTCCGAGTTCCGCTTCAAGAGCTTGAAGAACAAGGTATTATGGATGAATACCAAGTTTTAGGCGGCTATAATGTGGTACTTTTCGACGGCACACAGGATTTTTGCACGACGAGCAAACCTTGTGAATGCTGTATGTGCAAAGAGTATCGTAATAAGAAAGGCGAAGTCACCAAAACGGTTTACTACCACCAAGCTCTGGCGGCTGTCATGGCGCACCCTGAGCATAAGGAAGTTTTTCCGGTGGCTTGCGAGGCGATTGTCAAGCAGGACGGGCAGACGAAGAATGATTGCGAACTCAATGCAAGTAAGCGTTTGTTACCCTTGGTTAGAGAAATGCTCCCCGAATGTCAGCACAAGCTAATCGGCGTATTCGATGGACTCTATCCCAATGGTCCGCATATCGAACTACTCGGGATGCTTGATATGCGCTACATCATTGGTATTCGAGAGGGCTACGTGATGATTCAAATCGAAGACCTGAAGAAAAAAGATGCCCTTAAAACTCACCAATGGACAACATCCGATGGGCGAAAATGTCTTGCACAATGGTACAATGGCTTGATTCTCAACGGACAAAACCAACATATTCAAACAAATTATTTTGAATATACCGAATGGGACGATAAGGGAAAGCAATTGTACCACAATACATGGATAACTGATTTCCACATAGACCAAAGCAATGTGCAAGAACTCATTAAGGTCGGCAGATGTCGTTGGAAAATTGAGAACGAAACTTTTAACACCCTAAAAAATCAAGGTTATCATTTAGAGCATAGTTACGGGCATGGCGAAAAATATTTAGCCACTAATTTTATGCTCTTAACTTTTATGGCTTTTCTCGTAGACCAAATCGCTCAAAGAATCGATAATGCCTTTCAAAGAGCCTATAAATACTGCAAAACCAAGAAAAAACTTTGGGAAAAGGTTAGACAAGTCTTTGATTTGTTGCCTTGTATGTCAATGAACGCTGTATATAGATTTATCGCAGGGGAAATTCAAGTCGAATTCCCCTTGTTGGAATAGCTCATATCTCTTTTTTTCTAATAGCGAGAATAGCTGAATTTTGATTTTAAAATAATTATAAATAAAAATATTTTTTATTGAAAACTATTAATCAATATTTTACAAATTAAAATATAAAATTATTTTTTTATAAAATTTCAAAGCAAATCTATGAACAAAGCATGGCACATCGCAAAAGAACTAATGTATGACAAAGATGCTTTCAGTCAATGGTTGGGTATCGAAATACTAAAGGTGGAGGCGGGAGAAGCTGTATTGCAAATGACAGTACGCACCGAAATGACCAATGGTTTCAATATCGCACATGGCGGTATCACCTATTCATTCGCGGACAGTGCCTTTGCTTTTGCTTCCAATTCACAAGGGCGTAAGGCAGTTTCCGTCGAGACTTCTATTTCACATATCGCGCCTGTACAGGTAGGCGATGTACTCACCGCCACCGCCAAAGAAGAACACCTATCCAACAAAATCGGCGTATATCACATCCACATCATCAATCAAGACGATAAAAAAGTAGCCCTGTTCAAAGGTACAGTATATCGGACATCTAAGGAGTGGGAAGGGAGTAGTGAGTGACGAGTAGCGAGTAGTGAGTTGGCGAATATGACAAGTTTATCTGATTGTTTGATACTTTATACGATAGTAATTTTACACAAAATACGTATCATGTAAATAAGTCAGGGTATTGTTGTGTTGTAGTAATTTTTTGATATATGACATTATGGAGGTCAGTCATTCGTTTATGGTTGAGTCTATCTAAGATATATGCATAAGCGTTTATGCCTAACTTTTTACAAGTTTGGATAATGGTAAAAAAGACATCTTTGGCTTGTGTGCCTCTTTGATTTCTGGTTTGGAATGAGATGTCTCTGTAACGTACCTCTTTTCTAGCATCTAATTCAGCAGCATTATTGTGTAGCGGTACATATGGATGTTTGAGGACGATTAACAATTGTTTTTTCTTGGCTTTAGTCTTGGCGATTCGGTCGTCAAGTCCTTGAAAGCCTGTTTTTTTGGAAAAGATTTCGTCAAATCGTCGGCTCAATTTTCTGGCAAGTTGCTTGTTGGGTGCTTTTTTATAGGCTTTGAGTTGATGATAGTATTGCCAAAATTCCGTGAGGAACTCCTCCAATAGTTTTTTGTGGTGTTCAATAGTCGGATTGAGTTTTTTGAAGTGTCGCCCGATGTGTACCCAACACAGGGAGAGCAAAGGACAGATTAATTTATACTGTGGTGCATCGTCAGCTACTAGAATATGAAGTGGGCTTGCTTGGCTTTCTTCATAGTAAGCGGACAGATAAGCACCTTCTAATATTTTGTCTTGGTGTCTTTGGCAATCTTCCTCGTTTAAGAGGGAAGCTATGCGTTCAAGCAAAGTGTTTTGGTCAAATAAAGGTTGCCCGATAAGTGTCCGCAAGGTCTTCTGTACTTTTTTAGGTAATTTCAAAGCGGCATATACTTCAAAAGTCTTTTCATTGAAGAGGTACTGACGTTCGGCTTCGCCACGCAATAAGTCCAAAACCGTCTGTCTATCTTTGTGAGGACGGGTAAAATAACTCGTAAACAAAGCATTACCAAAGATATGACAATGGTAATTTTGACCATTGACCCGCGCCCCTGTGGTGTCGGTTTGGCTATACAGTCCGGTGGCTATGCCCATACGATGTATCGCCTCCTGTTCCGGTTGTAGCAGGTCGCCTATGTTAAGTTGGATATGACAGACGGTGGCATCGGTGATATTAACACCATTC
>CALIZI010000397.1 GCA_938028705.1 uncultured Saprospiraceae bacterium
AGCGAAAACATAAAAATCAGCGCAATTGTAAGCAGAAAATTGAACAACTTGAATAGATTTAACCCAAAATATTGAACTTAATTTACATATATCGGGCGGAGACCAAAGGTCACCATGAAATTATTTTGTCCAAAGTCTAATCAATTAGGGGCTTTGATTTGAAATGGTGCTGAAACTCGGCAGACCCCGCATCGCATCGCGGTGCGGGGTGACGGGGTGTTTTGCATCTTAAAATCATTAAATATAAAAAAAATATCTAAAATTTTTTTTAACATTTTAGTTTTATTATATTTGTGTGAATTTAATTTTTAAGGGACAGACTACGTGTTAATTTTTGCGATTCTCTACTATTGCAAAACATAGATATTTCATTTCTAATAACCACATAATCCATTTATTATCTAACTAAAAAAGTACAAAATGAAGTCTACAAGAAAATCATCATCACCCAAAAAACACAACTTATATTATCGTATATTTACTTCCTTTTTTATATTAGGCATTTCATTAATTAGTTGTCAAGTAAATAGTCAACAAAAAAGTGTTAATGAACAAGCATCCGACCAACATCTTTGCAGCCTAAAAGGTCCTGTAGAACTTGCAATTGACATTGAAACCCCAAATAATGGTTTGGGGCAAAATGTGACTATAACTATTACTGTAAATAGTACTGTTAATTTGCAAGATGCTAAATTAACTCTCTCGTCCGAAGGAGGAATAGATTTAGATTCAGAGACTAACATCCCCACAATAATCACAGGTAATCCGTATGTATTTACAACAAGTGCTCAAGTAGATGCTCTGGGAGATAACACTATTATAGCATCATTCACAGGTATAACAGACGAAGGCTCTACCACAAGAATAAGACTCAATAAATATGGTTTTGTTGAATCCAATCGTTCATTTTTTAGTTATGGGAGTAGTGAGTCTGTTAAACGCACACGATTGAAATACATGAAAGAAAATAGCGAAATATCCAATAAGGAATTTAAAAATCAAATGGAAGATTTGAGAAGAATCAATGTAACTCCAAGTGTCAAAAAAAAAGGAACTAATACCAAAAGTGCAACAATTAATATTTCAGGTACTATCAGATGGCAGGACAGTGCGGGAAATTTTCACCCTCTGCCTTCTGCCGAAGTTGAAATCTATGATGAAGATTTACTGTTTGATGATTTACTTGCAAGCCTCGTAACTAATGATATGGGACAGTATACTGCCAATGTTGATGAACAAACTTTTGACGATATTGATGTCTATGTAAAAGTATATGCTCGAAACACTACAAATGGTTTCTATATAGTACCTGGAGAAACGTCTGGTGATCCTATGTCATCTTCTAACACCTACTTTGGAGAATTCAGTGGAGGCGAGGTGACTTCTGATATAGATATTTCATTTGACATCTTAAATACCAATGATGCTGGGCAGGCATTTTCTTTGCATCATGCATTCGTATTGTGTACAGACTATGTTAATAGTGTCAGTGGTTCTTACCCTTCAATTATACCAGTAGAGTTCCCTGGGTTACGTTCAGCATCAGCGTCATTTTATTGTCACCCATTAGTTCCTAGCTGTTCAGGGAATACTTTTCTTCACATTTTACAATTAGATCGCTATGACTGGGATGTCATCCACCATGAATACGGACACTATGTAATGGATGTATTCAATTTTGAAAGTAACCCCGGCGGAAGTCATAGCATAGGACAAGCACTTGCAGACGGTCCACAAGGAAAAAGTCATGGAATAAGATTAGCATGGGCAGAGGGTTATCCAACCTACTTTGGACTTTCTTTACAACAGACTACAAATGCATCTATGTTAAATGTTCCTCTTGTAGGAGATATGAACTATAATGATACAGAAGATACCTCAATACAATATAACATGGAGTCTAATTCAATGCCCGTAGGAATGGGAGAAGACGATGAGTTAGCTGTGCAGAGAATACTCTGGGATATCTATGATAGTGTTTCTGACGGGAATGATAATCTTAGCTTAGGAGATAATGATTTATGGAATAGAATATCAAATTCAGGTGCAATTTCACTGTCGGATATTTGGGGAACTTTGACAAATAATAGAGCAGCGAATGATATTCAACCTTATGCTGAAATATTTGCAGATTTTGACGTTTCGCCAGAACTGACTGCTCCCACAGATAATTCTTTAATAATGAGTTCAGACCCACCTGCTACATTCACATGGACAGCCAACGGAGGTCGTGGTAACTGCTGTCCAAATAATTCATTCGAAGTTGTTTTTTACAATTCCTCTTGGGTTCCTATCCACCGATCTGCTCCCATTACCTCTACAAGTATGCCTCTTACTCTTTCATATACACCTTCAGCTACAGAATGGACAACTATCACAAATCCTGCTAACGCTCCAACAGTTCACTGGGTAGTTGAAGGATCAAATACGACGAATTTCATAAACACTACTACACCTTTCCTAAATACAGGTGCTTATCATAGTCCAGCAAGAACATTAATGTTGCCAGGGTCTGCTGCTGACATAGCTTTTGTCATTGATAATACAAGTAGCATGGAAGAGGAAATAAATGGCGTTAAAAACGGAATCCAGACTGTAATTTCAAATTTTGACCCAACTATCGGGACAACATTTCAACTTGCCACTTTTAGAGATAACTTTATTATCCAATCTTCTACGAATGATTTATCTACGATACAAGGACAAGTATCAGCTATAACAGTTGATGGTGGCTTCGAATGCCCGGAAGCTTCCATAGAAGCTACTGATGCTATACTTGACGGTGTTAAAAATGGTGGAGATATTCTTATTGCTACTGATGCTGCGCCCTATTTTAATGCAGATGTTGACGGGCTAATAGCGAAAGCTGTCTCCAAAAACGTTAGAATTTCTATTGTATTGTCAGGTGATTGCTTTGAAACAGAGGGACTTATGGTTGCTTCGGTACCAGAACAGGATATGGCCATGCCATTAGCATATAATCTAGCAGGAGGTATGCCCGGCGAAACACTTGGTAGTCCCTTTGCTAATGATTTGACAGCAGTAGAGGCTTTCTCCATGATTGCTGATGCCACGGGGGGAACTTTTTTGTTTATACCTGAAGTAAATGACGGCGGGGCGATTGGTGAGCAATTTTACGAAAGTCATGTTGTCAATGTTCTTAATGGTATGCTGACAGCGGGGATTGTTTCGGTAAACCCCAGTTCAGGTTCGGCAGGTAATACCCAATTAATAACGATAACAGGTAGTAATACAAACTTCACAGATGCTACGGCACTTGTGTTCAGTGGTTTGGATATTCCTATTATAGATAAAAATGTGCTTTCCTCTACTTCAATAGAGGCAACAATTCAAATCAATAGTGGAGCAACTTTAGGTTTGAGAGATTTAGTTGCAGCCTCTCCGTCTGAAACAGCAGTGGGAGTAGGTGTTTTTCGGGTGAATGCCTCTACTTCCAATCCAACAATTTTAAGCATATCTCCCCCTTCAGCAAGTCAAGGAACAAGCATTGACGTTACTATTGTGGGGAGTAATACCAATTTTATAGATGCTTCAAGTGTGTTCTTAGGAAGTGGAATTACCATAACGAGCGTAAATACCATTGATTCAGAGCGGATAGTCGCAAGTATTGAAATTGCGGATAATGCTACAGTCGGTTTCAGAAATGTGACGGTACAGAGTGATTCGGAAGTAGCTTCTGAGTCTATTGTCGGTCCTTTTTTTGTTAGAGCGTCTACTTGTAACAATGGCGTTCAAGATGGTAATGAGGAAGGTGTAGATTGTGGTGGTGACTGCCCCTATACTTGCGAAATAATCGCTTCGTGTACCAACGGTATTCAAGATGGTAATGAGGAAGGTGTAGATTGTGGTGGTGACTGCCCTTTTACCTGTGAAATAATCGAATCATGTAATAATGGTATTCAAGATGGCAGCGAGGGAGGAATTGACTGTGGTGGTGACTGCCCAGTATCTTGTGAACTGCTTGCTTCATGTAATAATGGTATTCAAGACGGTAATGAAGAAGATATAGATTGTGGTGGCAACTGCCCCTATACTTGCGAAATAATCGCTTCGTGTACCAACGGTATTCAAGATGGTAATGAGGAAGGTGTAGATTGTGGTGGTGACTGCCCTTATACTTGTGAAATAATTGCCTCATGTAGCAATGGTATCCAAGATGGTAATGAGGAAGATGTAGATTGCGGCGGAAGTTGCCCCGATGCTTGTAATCTGACTGATTTCAGTTTATTTGTAACGGATGCCTGTAACTGTGTTAACGGAGTTGATATAGATGGTGACGGGAATCTCGATCTTGCAGAGGAAACTATTACCTTTTTCAATGGGGTTCCTCCATATACTGTCATTAGTTCGACCAATAATTTCTACGATAGCGATGGTGTATTATTAAGCAATATGGATATGACAGATTTATTTAATAATGCTGATAGTTCGATTGTGGTATATGTTCCTGCGGACAGTATTTCGCTTCATGTTGTTACCGTCGCAGATTCTACAAACGATACAGCGTCAGCATTTGGTGGTCCTTGCCCTTCATGTACATTTACTATTGGAGGCGGTGTGCCTACGTTATCTCAATGGGGGCTTATAATATTGAGTTTGTTGCTTTTAACATTCGGAGGAATGACTATCATTTTGGAACAGGAAACAGAATTGATAAAAAATAATGGTTTTAAAAATACTCCCATTCCCATTTTCTGGGCAACTTTGTTTAAAAAATGGACTCTAAAAGGTATTCCATTCATGTTTTTGGCATTCGGAATATTCACAATAGCGGACGGAGGGTTTTTTATGAGGAATGTCGTTGGTACATTGATTAGTGGTGGCATAATAGTCTATTTTATTCATTTTGTAAAAATGTATGACATTATCACAAAAAATAATAATAGTGTGCTTACTATTAAAAATTTGCCAGATAGTGTATATTTTCTTACTTGGAATAACGAAAAAAAGTTAAGACTAAGAAAGGAATAGTTCTCACATAAATTTATATAAAATGGCAGCCACTTTGAATGTGGCTGCTACTTCTTTCACCCCAACTTCCCCCCCAAATACCCCCCAGTAAAAGACCCTTCACATTCCGCCAACCCTTCCGGCGTACCAGCAAACACCAGATTCCCCCCGGGCTCACCACCTTCGGGACCAAGGTCAATCACCCAATCTGCCGATTTGATGACTTCCATATTATGCTCTACGACGATGACCGTATGCCCCTTTTCGACGAGGGCGTTCAGTGCGTCGAGTAGCTTTTGGATGTCGTGGAAATGCAAGCCGGTGGTCGGTTCATCGAAGATAAAGACGATGCGTTCGGTGACGCGCTCTCTGCCGAGAAAAGAGGCGAGTTTGACGCGCTGCGCCTCGCCGCCACTCAGCGTACTCGACGATTGCCCCAACTTCACATAACCCAAACCCACATCATTCAGAGGTTTGAGTTTGGTGATGATGTCTTTGTGTCCGTCGAAAAAATCCAGCCCTTCTTCGATGCTCATATCGAGGATTTCAAATATATTTTTACCTTTATATTGGACATCCAGCACGTCTTGTTGGAAGCGTTGTCCTTCGCAATCTTCGCAGACGAGTTTTACGTCGGCAAGGAACTGCATTTCTACTGTTATTTCACCTTCGCCTTTGCAGGCTTCGCAGCGTCCGCCTTCTACATTGAAGGAAAAATGCTTGGGTTTGAAGCCTCTGATTTTGGCGAGTTGTTGGTCGGTGAATAGCTTGCGGATGCCGTCATACGCCTTTACGTAAGTCACCGGATTGGAGCGTGAGGAGCGACCTATCGGACTTTGATTAATCATTTCGACCTGCGTAAATTGACTCAAATCGCCTGTGAGTTCGTCGTGTGCGCCGGGCTTGACGCTCACGCTTTCGCCCAAGTGCATTTTGAGTGCCGGATAGAGAATTTGCTTGACGAGCGTGGTCTTGCCCGAACCCGAAACGCCCGTCACCACCGTCAGTGTATTCAAGGGAAATGCGACATCAAAATTTTTCAGATTGTGCTGACGTGCGCCTTTTATCGTGATGTGATTGGTGGCTTTTCGACGCATTTTTGGCAGCGCGATTTCCATACGACCACTCATGTAGGCGGCGGTGAGGCTGTCTTTGGCTTCCTTGTGAATTTTTTTATACGCCCCTGCAAACACCACTTCGCCGCCATGAATCCCTGCCGCCGGACCAATATCCACCAAGTAATCCGAGTTCTTAATCACCTCTTCTTCATGCTCTACGACGACCACCGTATTGCCCAAATCGCGCAAGGATTTGAGGACTTCGACGAGCCTGCCCGTATCGCGCGGATGCAAGCCGATACTTGGTTCGTCGAGGATGTAGAGCGAACTCGTCAGGTTGCTGCCGAGCGTGCGGGTGAGGTTGATGCGTTGGGTTTCGCCACCGCTTAATGTTGCCGACAATCGCCCAATCGTGAGGTAGCCCAAGCCGACATCTTGCATGACTTTGAGGCGGTTTTTGATTTCCAAAATCATGCGTTTGGCGATAGTCGCGTCGTGTTCGTTGAGGTCGAGATTGGCAAAGAAATCATTTAATTTGCTAATCGGCATATCGCTCAATTCGGTGATAGGCGTGCCACCGACTTTGACGTAAGCCGCACGCGGACGCAGGCGCGAACCCTCGCAGACACCGCAGGTCGTTTTGCCACGATACCGCGCCAACATGACGCGATTCTGAATTTTATAGGTTTTCGCTTCTAATAATTCAAAAAATTTATCAATCCCTTTTATTTTATTTTTTTTGTCGCCCTTCCAAATCAACTGTTTTTCTGCCTTCGTCAAATCTACGTAAGCACGATGTATCGGAAAATCCAAATGTATCGCCGTACTCACAAAGGCATCTTTCCACTTGCCGTTTTTTTCGCCTTTCCAACACGCCACTGCGCCTTCATATACGGATAGATTTTTATTGGGAATGACTTTATTTTCATCAATGCCCATCACTTGTCCGAAACCCTCGCACTCTGTACACGCACCATAAGGATTATTATAATTAAACATTTGATGTGTAGGCTCGTCGAACAAGATGCCGTCCAACTCGAAGCGATTATTAAAGGTCTCCTGTTCGCCGCCGATAATATCAACCATACATTCGCCGCCACTCTCCACGAAGGTCGTCTGCACCGAATCGGCAACCCTTTTCCGGTTTTCTTCTTCTTGATTGGCTACAAAACGGTCTATCAGTACATGGATGATTTTTGTTTGGGCTTTTTTCGGAATTTTATGCTCGCCGTCGAGGATGTTTTCGATTCGGACGAGTTCATCTTGCGATAATATTCTGGTATATCCTTTTTGTAATAATATGGTTAAGGTGTCGTTGAAGCTGCGGTCGGGGTGTTGTTTGACGGGCGCGAAAAGTTGGACTTTGGTCTCCGCCGGATGCGAAAAGACAAAATCAACGACATCGGATACTTCGTGTTTTTTGACCAATTCGCCGGAAACGGGGGAGTAGGTTTTGCCGATACGGGCATACAAGAGGCGGAGATAATCGTAAATCTCAGTCAGCGAACCAACGGTAGAACGGGCATTGCGCGTACTGACTTTTTGCTCAATGGCAATCGCCGGACAGATGCCTTTGATGAAATCCACATCGGGTTTTTTCATTCGCATCAAAAACTGTCGCGCATAGGAGGACAGGCTCTCGACATAGCGGCGTTGTCCCTCGGCATACAAGGTGTCTATCGTCAAGGACGACTTGCCCGAGCCGGATACGCCGGTAATGGTAATCAGTTGATTGCGAGGGAGTTTGACGCTGATGTCTTTGAGGTTGTTGGCGCGGGCGCCTTTGATGTATATTTCACTCATATTTGACGGTGGACGGCTGACGGTGGATGGGGTGCGACCAACGGCTGACGGTCTTTTTATTTTTGTTTGGTGGAGTTAGGGTTAATTGTCGTTATGCCCGTTTTCTTTTTCTGTTTTTTCAAAATGCTCCCAAATTATTTCTTTTGGATAATGCACTACATTATGCATAGTTGACAGAGCAATTGATTTGTTATCGTCAAAAGTTACCCAATAATCTTGCCCCGTAAATTTATGTTTTAGTTGAGTACCCGCAGGGATTTCTGAGTCGGTTTGAGGAGTAGCTTCTTCTAATAATTCGGGTATTATTGTTTGTTCCCAATCAATAAGATTGCCTCCATGCACTAGCTGCACACCGTCTCCAATCATTCCTTTGAGTGTATCTAAAATTTTATGGTAATTTTTCATCTATTTAAATTTTTAAAAGTAATCGTCAATTTCATCTCTGATCTCAATTCTGACTTGATTTATCTTTATGTGTATATTCAATTTTTTTAAGTGCAGAAAACATTGGCTTTATGCCATTCTATCGCTCTTTTATGAGGATAATTATTAGGGTTGTCAGGGAGGATTATTCTTGAGTTATCTTTTGTAATTTGTTCAAAGAAACTTACTCCAGACATATAACCAATATTAGGATTGAGAGATGTAATTTTCGGAGAAATCATTATTTTATAATCAGGTAGTATCGTGAACCACCCAACGTCAAATGCCCAATGATGTAGATGACACAATGCTAAACCATTCCATATATCATCTTTTCCATTTTGACTATGTGGAACTATATGCGAGGCTTGGACTTCCCAGATTTTATTATCGGGAGAGTGTAAACTTAGCCCACAGATAGCACATTTTTTTTGATAATTTTCTATAACTGCGTACCTAAATGCACGCTTTCTAATTGATGACTTTTTTGTAGCTGTTTTTCTCTTTGAAGATGAGTCTATGGGATTATAATTATTTGGTATTTCGGTTTCGGAGATTATGATTTGTTCTTTTTGAACTTCGTAAGATTTTACTTGAAGACTATCTTTTTTTGATAATGGAATTTTTAATGTACTTAATACTTGGTCGTAACCTTTTTCGGTCAACATCCATTCTTTTCTATTGGTGATTTTTTGTGTTTGTGTAGGATGTGAAACCAATTTTTCTTTAGCTAAATAACTGCCTGAACGATATAACAATCTGTTCCAAAGCGAAGACCTTTTAATCCTATCTTCTTTTTTGTAATATATTTCTATTTGGGCAGTTAGTTGCCTTTCATTTAGGTTAAATTCATCTGCAATTTCTTTTACAATATTCTCATTAGAATTGAATTCTTTGATAATTCCATTGTGTTTGAATAGGGTTTTAAGAAGGACATCTGATACTTCTTCTTTTGAAGGCATATCAAATTTCACCATTAATTCATTTTCAAGACTCATAATATTGTAGAATTTTCCAACAGAATTTTCAAAATCTCCTTGCAGCCTCCAAGTATTAAATCTGTTTTTATTTGCATAGTCAATTTTAGCACTAAGCTACGAAGTTTTTTTGACTTTAAAATCAACAAATAAAGTAGTTGTCAGGCAACCTCAGCTCTCCCAACCTTATTTAACCAGAAAGCAAAGCGACCAATAAAGTAAACCCCAGCAAAGCACGAATGTTGTGTGTTGTTATTGATTTTCGGATAAAGCGGTATTGCCCGAAAATGGGGTCAGTGGCGGGGTGTTTTGGTTTTTAGGGAAAGGGCTTAAAGTAAGCGTTTTTTTCCATAAAAAATAAAAAAAACTGCGTGTGTGATGCGTTTATTTGGGTCAGATTTAGTTAAAGTTTTGAAATCTATGGTGGTGCTGATTTAGGCGCGTAGCGACGGCTCACTTTGTAACACGAATGTCCCACTCAAGCTCAAAAGGCGCATCGCGCCGACACCATTAGATGGTGATTTTAAGAGTGCCGCCGCTATGCGGCTATGGAGAGTGTGGGTCAGTCCTTGGTTACAAATGGTGACGGAGCTATGCTCCTGCAAAACTAACTTTATTAATCGAGAACTAAAGTAGTCATTACGCTATATTCGCTCTCCCAAGCTTATTTAACAAGAAAGCAAAGCGACCAATAAAGTAAACCCCAGCAAAGCACGAATGTTGTGTGTTGTCCTTGATTTTCGGATAAAGCGGTATTGTCCGAAAATGGGGTCGGTGGTGGGGTGTTTTGGCTTTTAGAGGAAGGGCTTAAAGTAAGCGTTTTTTCCCATAAAAAAAATATATAAACTGCGTGTGTGATGCGTTTGTTTGGGTCGGATTTAGTTAAAGATTTTGAAATTTATGATGATGTTGATTTAGGCGCGTAGCGACGGCTCACTTTGTAACACGAATGTCTCACTCAAACTGAAAAGGCGCATCGCGCCGACACCATTAGACGGTAATTTTAAGTGTGTCGCCGCTATGCGGCTTTGGGAGATATGGGGTAGTCTTTGGTTACAAAGGGTGACAGAGCTATGCTCTTGCAAAATTAACTCAATTCATCGACAAAAAAGTAGTCCTTACTCCACCTTCGCTCTCCCAAGCTTATTTAACAAGAAAGCAAAACGACCAATAAAGTAAACCCCAGCAAAGCACGAATGTTGTGTGTCGTTATTGATTTTCGGATAAAGCGGTATTGTCCGAAAATGGGGTCAGTGGTGGGGTGGTTTTGATTTTTAGGGGAAGGGCTTAAAGTAAGCGTTTTTTCCCATAAAAAAATAAAAAAAACTGCGTGTGTGATGCGTTTGTTTAGGTCGAATTTAGTTAAAGTTTTGAAATTTATGGTGGTGCTGATTTAGGCGCGTAGCGACGGCTCACTTTGTAACACGAATGTCTCACTCAAACTGAAAAGGCGCATCGCGCCGACACCATTAGATGGTGATTTTAAGAGTGCCGCCGCTATGCGGC
>CALIZI010000398.1 GCA_938028705.1 uncultured Saprospiraceae bacterium
ATGACAGATTTCGCACCATTCGCAGACATGATGTGAATGTCCTCAAAATAATGTTTGACCAAGTCCTCAAACTCCTGCCAGTTTTTGAGGTCGTCTAATGATTGATTCAATTTCATGGGTACATCATTCGGTAAAATAAGGATAAAGATACGACGGATGGCTTGTTTTTTTATATTTTTGTTCGACGAAAAATACGAATATTAATTGTAAATAACCAAGCTATAAATCATGCTCGACTTAGTACTACAAGCCCTCCAAACCCTATTCACACCCGAACATTTCATGTACCTCGTCATGGGGGTTTTGTTGGGATTGGTCATTGGTGTATTTCCCGGATTGGGGGGGATTGCCGGGCTGTCTTTATTGCTGCCGTTCATCTACGGGATGGACGAAGTATCGGCTTTGGCGACCTTGATTGGCTTGGTGGCGGTGATACCGACTTCTGCGACTTTTACATCGGTACTGATGGGGATTCCGGGTTCGAGTTCGAGTCAGGCGACGGTTTTGGATGGCTTTGCTTTGGCGAAAAAAGGACAGGCTTCGAGGGCTTTGGGGGCGGCGTTTTCGTCCTCGCTTTTGGGTGGATTGTTCGGGGCAATTATACTGACTTTTTTCGTGCAGATTGCGCGTCCTTTGATATTATTGTTTGGTTCGGCGGAGTTGTTTATGTTGGCGATATTTGGTTTGTCAATGGTCGGTTCGCTCTCCGGCAATAGCTTGATGAAAGGCGTAGTGGCTTGCGGATTTGGAATTTTGGTGGGCAGCGTGGGTGCGGCTCCGGCTACGGGCGAATTTCGTATGATATTCGGAATCAATTACTTATACGATGGTTTGCCGCTGGTGGTGATTGCTTTATCTATTTTTGCATTTCCCGAAATCTCCGAACTCTTCCGCAAAGAAAGCGCGATAGCCGAAGGTGCAGAACTCGGAAAAGGCGGTTGGCTTGCAGGCGTAAAAGACATGATAAAAAACAAATGGCTGGCGTTGCGCTGTGCCGCTATCGGTACGATTGTGGGCGCGATTCCGGGTATGGGCGGCAGTGTGGTGGACTGGATTGCCTACGGTCATGTGGTGCAGACCGCGAAGGATAAAACGCAATTTGGCAAGGGCGATATACGCGGCGTGATAGCCCCCGAATCGGCGAATAATGCCAAAGAAGGCGGCGCACTCATGCCGACTTTATTGTTTGGGATTCCGGGTTCGGGGTCGATGGCGGTGTTCTTGGGCGGGATGGTGCTGATTGGGATTGAAGCCGGTCCGTCGATGGTGACGAAAGATATTGATTTGACTTATACGATTATATGGTCGCTGGCGATTGCGAATGTTTTGGGCGCAGGGCTGTCGCTGTTTTTGGCAGGTCCGATTTCGCGCTTGACACGTATCAAATTTAGCTTGCTCGCGCCTTTTATGATTATGGTGATTAGCTTCGCAGCCTTCCAAGCGACGAAGGACATGACCGACCTTTGGATGTTGCTGATTTTTGGTGTTATCGGGATTTTTATGAAGCGGTTTGGTTGGTCGCGTCCTGCCTTTTTGATTGGTTTTGTATTGGCTACGCAGGCGGAAAGTTACTTGAATATGTCGGTGCAGTTTTATTCTTGGGAAATGTTTTTGCGTCCGGGCGTGTTGATTATTTTGGTGTTGAGCCTAATTTCGGTCTATTATAGTCGCAAAGGTACGGTGGACGAAAACGCCGAACTAATGGACAAAGTCCGCGACCAAAATTTGAGCATGACACCGCAGTTGCTCTTCGCCGGATTTATTCTTTTATTCGTCCTGATTGCGATTTTTGACGGACATCAACAGTCCTTTTTGGGCGGTATTTTTCCCCTGACGATTGCTTATATTATGCTGCCTTTTTCGCTCTTATTGATGTGGATTTTTATACGGAAAAAAACGGATAATGCAGCCGTATTCGACGCAGAACAGGTGGCAGAACCCGGCACCTTCAAAGCGACTTGGTACGAACCAATCCTATGGATTGGCGGTCTGTATGTGTTGAGTATGATTATCGGATTTATTCCGGCGATTATTTTGTTTTTTATCGCATTTTTTACCCTGAAAGCAAGAATTGGTTGGCTGCAAACGGCGGTGCTGACGGCTGCCGGGGTGGGGCTGTTGTTGTTGTTTGGGTATTTTTTGAATTTGGAGTTTCCGCAGGGAGTATTTTCATTTTGAGGGAAATTATATTACCTCAAGAAGTTCATCTTTTATAATTCTGTTTCTAACCACAGTCGCGATTGCATCTAAATAGCTTTTTTTGCTCGTCCGTCCTTTAAGTGGCTTAAAAGTTCCATCCTCGTGATTACCTTTTATAGTAACTTCAAAATGAAATACATTAACGAGTGTTGGTTCGTACTGTATTTCAATAATAAATTCAGGGTGCAACCGCATTTTGATGTATAACTTGAAAGTCTTATTTTAGCCAAAAAATATTATGGAAAGTAAAATTATAAAAAAAGACGGCAATCGCCTGACCTTAGAGGTACAAATTTTATTAGACCCAAATTCTATGCTGA
>CALIZI010000399.1 GCA_938028705.1 uncultured Saprospiraceae bacterium
AAAAACTGGACTTGACAATATCATTAGAGTGTGTAAAATATTAGGGGCAATTAAATGTATTGGTACTCTAAACCCTTGAGATTAAATCTCACGCAGAGGTCGCAGAGATTTATAGCTTTTCTCTGCGTACTCCGCATACTCCGCGTGAAATATACAAGATTAAGCGATTTGCATTCATATTAGATTGCCCCTAATATTTTACACACTCATATCATTATATCTGCTGTGACGGTCATGAAATTGTATCAAGGCATGGGCAATAAAAACGAATTGGAACAAATGAAAAGTCGGATTCGTTATTATGATGTGATTGAAATTGATAGTGCAATTTCAAAGTTGGCGGTGCGTTTTGTGGAGCAATTTAACCTGAGTCATGGTTTGGTAATAAAAAGGCGTTCCAAATTGGAACGCCTTTTTAGTTTATTGTAAACAGCCAAATTCTGGAGGTTTATTCCGTTGTATTTATTTTGAGAAGTTTATAAGGCTGAAATTCAAATTATTATGACAATATGGACTATCCAACTATTGACCAATAGCTCTAATTTCCACTACCGTTTAAAGAACCTGCGTCTGCACTTTTTGTACATTCTGTACACGAGCCGTTGTCGCAGTCAGCTGCCGGATTATAAACAGGGCTTGTTGGGTCAGTACAACCGATAACCGGAGTGGTTTCGTTGATACAAGAACAAGTCGCAGCATCCCAAGTACCACCAAATGGACCGGCAGTACAATCAGTATTACAAGTCATATCGTATGTTTCGCAACTACCGTCATCTTGCTCTGCAGTGGCATCATAATTTGGCGCACAAGGATCGGTACAGCCCAAAATAACAGCCGGAGGCGGGCAGGCTTCGGGGTCAAGGAAGAATGCCCCCATACATCCATCGGCAGTGGTTACAGTAAAATCCATTCCGCCGGGGTCGTCTCCGGGTGCAGCATCGGGTATAGTTGGCGGATCAACAACATCATTCGGGCAAGCCGGCATAACTGTGTAGGTACATGTGATGTCATTGCGAACGATCATTGGTGTTTGTGCCGGAGGATAAACAGTAACAGAGAGTACCTCTTCGCAAGTAAGACCACAGGATAGAATGGACATGGTCAAATCAATATCCACAGGCTCGCATCCTGTAGCTCCTGCCATTTCAGGGTCGAATGTATATGTTTCGTCGCCGGAATTTGGTGTACCATCAAGATCAGTTGTGACAGCTCCCGTACCCGACCATGTAATGGTTGGAGCGGGCGCATTATAAGTAAAAGTAGTCCATGCTAATTCATCTTGTGCATTGTTAGCTATTGCATCAATATATTGGGCTAAATTTGCTACAACAACATTCCCCTCACAATCGACCAAATCTACATCACTACCATCCCAACCATCGCCAAAATCATCTACAATAAATACGGTATAAGTCGCACCATCCATCAATGGAGCGGAAGTGATACTATTGCCTACGGCAGAGGGATTTCCCCAATTGCCGGCTGTATTAATATTATTGGCTCCCGGTGTGCTGCTTTCTATCGAAGTTTCGGTATCTGTACCCAACAAACCTGTACCGGCAGATGGCAATCCAATGACTGAACCATCATCAAACGTACCTGCATAAAGCCCGATACCATGCTCGCCGTCGAAGGAACCATCTACGGTCTGAACAGCAGTGAGTGGGCTATCCGACACGATTGCTGTAAGGCTTACAGCAGAATTATCCGTTGCACAAAAAATAGCTCCATCCACTAACCCTGCCACCAGATCGCCACAAATACAGGAGCCGTCATCAATATTGGCACAAGGGTTATAATTGGAGTCAGTCGGATTGGTACAGCCCATAAATGGCGTGGCATCACAAGCAAAAACAGGTAAAGTCACTACAAATTCTTCGTTACTGGTTTCGCAAGAATTAGTAACGGAAACATCCGGCTCAACATCCACATCTTCTCCACCATTAGCAACAAGTAGGCAACCGTCTTGAGCCGCACATCCATTGACAGAGCCATCTTCGGTAATGATGACATTAAAGAAACCACCATTCCAACCGTCGCTAAACGAATCGTAGCCTGTAAACACTATGGTGTTGCCATCGGTAACGCAAAATGGTCCTTCGACTACAGGACCCGGCCCGGTTGCATAAGTTCCGGCTGACTGGCAAGCTATCACCGTACCTGTGGTTTGGTCTGTCAATTCCCAGCCGACTTCGTTCCCAAAAGAGACAGGATAGATTTCGATAGTAATTTCGGTTTGTCCAGCAGGACATTGAGCCAAAATCAGATTAGGTATTAATATGGCACTGATTAGAAATATTAATAATTTCTTCATTACAAGTTTATATTTGTATATAGAATATAAAACGTCATTCTGTCTCCGGTAACTACGTGGTCAGAATGACGTTCTATATTAATATTTTTATTAAAATATAAAAAATTTATATTTTATGATTCAGTTTTTGAATTATAATTATTTTAACATTAACAATATTTTATTTTTTTTATAATTATAAATTAACCATATATTTCTTCTTCCTTACGCTGACGAATACCAACTACCGCAGTAATCGACATCAATAAGCCGAGAATGATTAAGCCCCACTCCCCTACTGTCGGGATATTGGCAACGGTTGTGGTGAACGTTTGATTTGTAGTACCCGAACCATCTGTGGTGAAAGCAATCGGTCCTACCTCTCCGCCTTCGTCAAGATAACAAGCGGGCGCACCCATGATAATAAGCATGTAATCCCCACAAGGCTGTGCGCCAAAGCTACCGAAACCACCGTCCATACCAAGAGCCATTGTCCCGAGACTTGCTCCAGCACCATCCAATAGTTCAATCATTGCACCTGTCATATCACATCCCGTTGCAATGACATCATAAGTAATTTCTTCTTCGCATACGCAGCCGCTACATGTCAATGTTCCGGTCAAGGTAGGTAACGGACAAGCAGCAGGCGGCGTGAAAGTCACATCGCCGCTAAAGTCATAATTTAAGACATCGCCATCAGCACTACAAGCCAAGGGAGATCCGGCGGCAGTAGCGCAGACCGTTCCGTCCGCAGCAACTAATTCAGCGGTAAGCATCATACAAGTACCGTCACCCGATGTATTGACCATAAGTGTGGGAGCTACCGTAATATCAATACCACCTCCGGCATTCAAATCATCGGACAGATTGCCACCCGATGGTCCTGCAATCGGTGCACCGTTATCACATGTAATAGCATTGAATGTAATATTAAAGGTTGCTAAATCACAACCTTGATTGGCAACCATTGGTAGCTGAATGCACAATTCATTCGGATTGGCTCCGGGCGTAGCTACAATGATACCCACAGGTGCGCCATCGAGGTTTAAATCAAAATTAAGTCCTTGTGTAGCATCTACCATATCAAAGCAGACATCTATCGGTCCGTCTCCGTCACACAGCGCAACAGGAGAGACCAAAGCAGGCGGCGAAGCCAAACCGTCGCAAGGAAGTGTACAACCTCCACATGTCAATGTTCCGGTCAAAGTAGGTAACGGACAAGCGGCAGGCGGCGTGAAAGTCACATCGCCGCTAAAGTCATAATTTAAAGCATCGCCATCGGCACTACAAGCCAATGGAGACCCGGCAGCAGTGGCGCAGACCGTTCCGTCCGCAGCAACTAATTCAGCAGTAAGCATCATACAAGTACCGTCACCCGATGTATTGACCGTAAGCGTGGGAGCTACTGTAATATCAATACCACCACCTGCGTTCAAATCATCAGACAGATTGCCACCCGATGGTCCTGCAATCGGTTCGCCGTTATCACATGTAATGGCATTGAATGTAATATTAAAGGTTTGTAAATCACAACCTTGATTGGCAACCATTGGTAGCTGAATGCACAATTCATTCGGATTGGCTCCGGGCGTAGCTACAATGATACCCGCAGGTGCGCCATCGAGATTCAAATCAAAATTAAGTCCTTGTGTAGCATCTACCATATCAAAGCAGACATCTATCGGTCCGTCTCCGTCACACAGCGCAACAGGAGAGACCAAAGCAGGAGGCGAAGCTAAACCATCGCAAGGAAGTGTACAACCTCCACAGGTCAATGTTCCGGTTAAAGTCGGCAGAGGGCAAGCGGCAGGTACTTCTATAAAGGCAGCAACATCAGCTGTAAAGTCATAATTTAAGGCATCGCCATCGGCACTACAAGCCAATGGAGATCCGGCAGCAGTAGCGCAGACCGTTCCGTCCGCAGCCACCAATTCAGCGGTAAGCATCATACAAGTACCGTCACCTGCCGTATTGACAGTGAGCGTAGGATATACCGGAACATTCAATGGATTGAGTCCGGCAGTGGTTAAGTCATCTACGAGTGTAGCACCACCGAGTATGCCCGGATAATCTGTACCATCGGTACATTGAATAGCGTCTATTTGAATAACGACATCTACGGGAGCGCAAGTTTCATTAACAGGAGCAGTAATGGTAACACAGAGTTCATTGGCTCCTGCTCCGGCAGTTCCCGTTAGCATAACAGGCGCACCATCTACAGTACCTGTAACCATCAAACCTTCTGTGGCATCAATCAAGGTCAAACAAATATCAGCCGTAGCACCCGAACATACCGTTGTTGGAATCACCGGAAGCCCTGCTGCTAAATCAATGCCCTGACAAGCAGTACAATTAGCGGGGTCATCCATAGTCACCACCACATCATCAAAGCAAGGTACACCACCGCAATCCACCACTGCAAAATAGGTGGTGGTCATAGTAGGATTGACATCAAATGGATTGGTCGTCGAAACCGTAGTTCCTGCAATATCATTTACATCCGTTACCCAAGCGACAAAATCGCAAGCAGAATCAGGGTCAACATTTGGTGTGAAGGTCACACAATTAGAAGTCGTGGCAGCACCGGGTACTGTACCGTCAGGGAAAGCCGGATCGAAAGCACCTGTTGAACCGGTTTCATCTTCTATACCTTGTCCGGCAGTATCTGTTCCACCATCGCTTTGGCAATCAATACAATTGATAGTTACCGTATTATCCGGGCAAATAATGATTTGTCCGGTGACAGTTTCACCGCCGCCAAAATGAGCAATACCTTGATAATCAGCCACAAAGCAAGTCTGACCGCCAATCGTAGCAGGATAAGTACAAATAATACCACTTATCGCATCGGTTGGATTCAAATCATCCCAAAACAGCGCGACAATGGCATTCGGGTCGGCGGCATTCGGAATAGGATCTTCACTAATGTCGGTTTCATCCACACAAGTAAAAGTCACATAACCATTGGACCCTACACAAACACTTGAATAAGTAACACCAAAGAAATCAAAATTAAATCCTAAAGGAATCGGACCGCTCCCCGCATCATCTCCCAAAGCCAAATCTACACAATCCGCCGGATTATCAGGCACAGCAGTACAAGACCCCGCAGCCGCAGGTGTAACGGTATAGTCAACAAAACCACCGGATATCACATCATTCAAAGTAGCATCCAATGTAAAAGGGTCGCCCGGACAAACAGTGCCGTCAGCTACTGCTTCTACGGCTAAAGGATCGCATATACAATCTTTATCCAAGCCTGTAATCGTGGCTCCACACGCAGCATCATCAACTCCTGTCAATACTACATCTACGGGCGTACCGCTTGGGAAAGGACCATAAGTGGTCATACCTATTGCGGTAATATTGGCTTGTGGTCCGCCTACATCTACCGTATAGGCTGTATTACCCACACCAAAATTAGTTACATCAACTTCTACATAAAAATTGCCTTCATCGCCAGGCTGACAGCTAACCGTAGCAGCAACAGCAGGCGCAGAACAAGCAATACTCAAACAGAAATCACAGTTATCTGCCGGTGCAGAATCATCATATATAAGCAGTATGTAGTCAGTTCCTTGTGTCAAGCCTGTAAGCGTACCACTTACATTACCCAAACAATTACTGGCAGGTGTCGTACAATCCACTTCATAAGCCTCAATGCCTATATCACAATCTGCGGCTTGTCCATCACCATCATCAAATTCAATATCAATCGGGTCTCCGGCTGCGGTAATAATAGGTGCAGTCCAGCTAAACCAAGCTACGGCATCACCACCAAAATCACAGGTCGGACTTGGATTACCGCTATCGCCAAATACCGTAAAATCAAATCCGGTCACACAAGTTCCCGTTTCTACGTCTCCCGGATATGGAATCGGGTCAGCACATTCGTCTCCCGGCGGCGGCGGCGGCGGAGTACCTACACAAACGGTAAACTCCGTATCAGTATCAGCAACAGCACTCCATGTATAAACTCTGAAATAATAGGTTGTGCCTACGGTCAGCCCTGTCAAATTAATCGGGCTATTGGGCGTATCTTGACAAGCTATACTAGTTCCTGCACAGGCATCAAATACCTCCGTTACAATATCAGTAGTAGTACCGCCTGTACCGGTGATGTCAATATCTTGATTGGTATCCGTAGCAACAAAACTAAACCACACATCATCATTAGCGGTTCCTATACATCCGGGTAAACTTTCCGTAGAGGATGTAGTAGTACCGGGAGTAGTACCTGTACACATACCCATTTCAGTTGTCAGAGGGATGGCATCTACACACTCATCATTCGCAGGTGGCGGTGGCGGTGGCAGCGGCTCATAGGCACAAACACTAAAAGTACCGGCAACATCATTTCCAAACTCCCACACGCGCACGTATATGACATCGCCGGGTGTCTGTCCGGTCAATTCGACCAATGAGAAAAGACCATCGGCACTGTCGTCATCGTCACATTCTATTTCAGTCAATGCCCCACAACTACCTGAATACAAAGACATCCCTGAATCAGTGACAGTTCCACTGCCATCATTATTGGTTTCTACGGTAACATTACCACTTGCCGGAACAGTAACAGAGTACCAAGCATCACCGCCGGAGTAACTCGCACAAGAGGGTGCAGCCTCTCCCGAATCGGTTGCCGCATTATTATCAACAGCAGTAGGTACACAAGTCTCAGTAGGATCTACTGTAAGTGGTATCGCATCGGCACACAAATCATTTGTAGGTTGAGCAGTAGCAAATTGGAGGATACAAAAAAAGAATAAGAACGTAAATAATTTCTTCATTATGAGTTTACATTTGTTAAATAAAAAAAGGGGGAAGTTTTGTTCGGAAATGACAAAAGATTGACAAATATAATTAACAAAATTAAAAAAGTATAAAAATAATCATTTTTATTTTATTTAAATCATATTGCACATGAGGTTTATCCTGACAATCATAAATTTATGCTTTATTAATCATCGTTTTCAAACTTACATTTATTCTAAAAATTATACTATTTTTATAAATTCAATTAATAAGTATTAAAATATTTATATATTTAAATTTATATATTTTTATTTTATTAAAATTTAAAAATAATCACTCAATTAAGCCATATCAAACATCAATGCAAATAAAAAATATATAACTAACACAATAGGTCGTACTGAAATATAGCTATTTTTAAATTAATTAAAATTATTGGTGGTGTTCGAGAAAAATAGGATGCGCCTAAAAGCGATACTCGTCTGACGAATCCCTTTGTTAAAATCGGATATTTAGGCAATCAAACGGTGGTTTACTATAAAAATATTCGTCTGACGAGTGTACCCTATTTTAAT
>CALIZI010000400.1 GCA_938028705.1 uncultured Saprospiraceae bacterium
TTAGGTTTAAAATTATACTTTTTATTTTACAAAATGTTTCATTGTTATATTGCTATATTGTTGATAAACAGGTATTTATGATTTGATTTTGGCTATATACAACAATAAAACAATGTAACAATCTAACCATAAAGCAGTATATCGGGATTTTTATCAAATAATTATCAAATAAAATTAATTAAATATTATTTAATTTTAATAAATTTAAAATACCTGATAATCAATTACTTACGGTTTAAAACCGAATTTCTTAATTCCCAAAATGTCCAAAGTCCAGTAGATAATATTTGTATTAAAATAAATTACCCTGATTACCTGTTCAACTTATTAACTAAAATTTTGCCAAAAGTATAAAAAAATAAGGCGAATCTATGTTTAAAATTCAATTTTTTGTCTATAAATTTACTATTTCGTAACTGGGTACTTGTAATATGTAACTTGATTACTCGCAACTCGCTAACTCGCAACTCGCCAATTCACGAATCTTAATTTTAGTTATAAATTTTCCGTTACTTTTCGTTTCTTTGTGGTCGGAAAGATTGACAGAAACTTTCTAACTTTCAATCACTTTAAATTATACATCTAACAATCATGGCAAAAGTCAATATTTTAGACCTACTACAAAACACCATTAGTGACATACAAAAAGGTAATCGAGATAATCCAAATGAACCTACTGCCGACCCAACCGTATTTGATTTCTTAAAAGGTAAATTAACGGATATTCACCAAGTCAATCAAGACAGAAAAGCGAGGGGGGAGCGACCACTCAAACTCAAAGATTTGCTTAGAGGTAAGCTCAAAGAAGCGAAAGAGCAACACAAGAACAATCCGAATGTACCTGATTCAATTTTCGACAAACTGAAAGACAAAATTGACCAGCACGACCAAGTGCGCCAGCAGCAACGCAGCGAAGAAAGCATTGCTGAAATCATCAATGAATATGGCATTGATGTCAGCCGCCTGTCGCGCAATGAACTCAACGAAATTCAGCGCAGATATGTTGCTGATAATGATAAATTAGATGAGCAGTATGCTCAATATATCTATCAACTCAACCAGAGTAGATAGGTGATTAGTGAATTAGTTGATTGGTTAATCAGGTAATATATTTAGTATATTGGACTTTGGACAAAATGGAAATTAGGGAATTGAGAAATTCGGTTTAAATCTGTAACTTAGTGATAATCAGTTATATAGATTTCATCATTAAAATAAAACATGTAATTAATTGTTTTTTTGTAAAAATCTAAAAAAGTCCCGATAGTTATCGGGATTACCTAATTTCCCAATTTCCTCTGTCCAAGTCTAATAGTATAGCGAAATGAAATTACTGACCAATAAACTCACTTAACAAAGAGCTAAGTAATCTAGACCTTTACTGGAGCGGTGTTGACGTAAGTTGACATCGCTTTTTGTTTGTTGGGCGTTTATGAAGTTGATGGAGTTGATGGAGTTTATAGAGTTTATGACTTGATTACTCTATCAACTCCATCAACTCTATCAACTCCATCAACTCCATCAACTCCATAAACTACACCCTAAAAATACTGTCCGAGTCCGAATCCGAAGCCTGTATGTTGGATGTCTCGCAAGTTGGCAGAGAGGTCGAGGCGTAGGATGGTATTGGCAAATTTTCGGACACTTACGCGCAAGCCTAAACCACCGAATATACCTTGATGACGCTGTTGGGTGATGGTATCAAAAGACCTGCCTGAAAGTGCCAATGCGCCTATGTCAACAAAAGGTACGATTTGGATAGCACCGATTTTATGTTCAAAAATCATCTGTCGATATTCTGCATTAAAACTTACTTCTTTTGAGCCGCGTAGTACGCGATCACCTATGCCGCGTACATTCAAATAATTGTCCAAAACAAATGCAGGAAAAGGCGTAAAGTCATTATCGGAGATGCCAATGTTGAGACGGAAGGCGAGATTGCCACCTTTACCGATACGTTTGTAGTATGCCGTAGTATTTCGAAATTTCCAGAATATATTATCTTCTAATTCGGGTGCAGTAGAGACTTCAAAATAAGCGATATTAGAAAAACCGTTGCGGTATTCATTAAAGTAATTAACGCGCTCGAAGATGTGTGAAATTTTACTCAAAAATTTTGGCGTATTGATAGAAATAGCTTGTGGCGAAATGACTTCTTCGGGATTTTCCGGAGCATATTTTTCGTATAATGCCGCACTACCAAATTCGATATAATTCCTAAAAGCAAACTCATATCGTGCCAGCAATTCAAGCGAATACAAATCATATTTATATCTAGTGTTTTCTACCATATCCTCTACATCAAAAAACTTAATGGGTTCGAGTGTTGATTGTTTGAGCAAATTTACGGAGTAGCCCCATTTCGATTTTTTGATGTATGGCGTTCTCAGAAAAGCATGAAAAGTATGCCTGTCGTAGTACCTGTAATAGGCACTTGCCACACTGCCATTACCCATAAAATTATAATCAATCACCCCAAGTTGAAGGATAAAATTGCCACCGGCAGCACCAATATTACCAATAGGCAAAAGCGTGATTTGTTCTTTGAGTTGGTACTCTATCACATAGCCTTCTGATGTGTCGTGGACTATCGGAGTGACATCCGAAAACAGGTTTAAGTTGCGTAATACCTGCTCGTCTTGTTGTATATTCGTAGAATCCAATAGCTCGCCTTCGTGTACACATAAAAAACGCTCCAGATGGCTTATCTTGGTTTTTTTACAACCTGTGATTTTGATCTGCCGCACGGTTTGTGCAGATAATGTGGTACAACATAAAATCAAAAAAAGAAATTGAATGATGGACTTGTGCATATCAATTTATAAATGAATTGAAAATAAAATATATGTGAATTTTGATAGCTTTTCAAGGAATTGATTATTAGTAGATTGTATTCATAAAGAAATGTATATTTGTTTTTGAACTTCAATAAATGGCAAATTTATGATATTATCCAATCAAAAAATGTTTGGAAAGTGACAGAAAAGGGAATAAATCACTTTTGATTATTTTGATTGAATTGGATGTGATGAATATAGCAAGTGGACTTTGGACATTGGGGAATTAGGAAATTTGATATTGGGTATCCCGATAGTTATCGGGATTTTTATCAAATAATTATAAAATTAAATTAATTAAATATTTTTTAATTTTAATAAAAATAAAATAACTGATAATCAATTACTTACGATTTTCACCTTATAGTACAGATGAGCGTCCTCTTCTGTGGTTGGTTTACGTTCTATCTTTACTATTTTATACGGATCTGACAGACCTAGTAATTGTTCGAAAAAAATTGATAAATCTATGTCACAAAGATACTTTTTTCGTATCTTTATTTTAACAGGTTTTAATTAACCCACCCAAATCACTTTGAGCCGTTTTAATTTATATTTTTTATCACTTGGACTTTGGACAAAATGGGAACTAGTCTCGGCTGAGCCGAGAGGGAAATTAGGTTTAGAATCGTAACTCATTGATAACCAATTGAATGAATTTTATTAATAAAATAAAACATGTTATTAATCACTTTTTGTAAAAATCTAATAAAGAAGGGTTTACCTAATTTCCCGACTACCCGTCTAACGTTGGACAGTTTGATAATCAGTGAGTTACAAAGCTATTGAAATTCAGGTTATTATGATAACTATGAACTATGAACTGTCCAACCATGAACTGGTAGCCAATTCCCCAATTTCCTCTGTCCAAAGTCTAATTATCACTTGATTTCTGAATTTTGAAAGTTTCATATCAAAAGGAAAAAGGCGGGGCTGGCGAAGAGCGTTTGCCGTAAAGACTCAATGAAATTCCCGGCACAGGACGCTGGCGGGTATCAGCAAGCAGCGCAGGACGCAGCCCCAAACTCAAGTCATCATCTACATCAAAATGCCAGAGGTGGGCATCTACAAAAGCCTCGGCAGCCACTAGTACATAGACGATACCAAAGCGAATAATGGCAAGTTCCTGTCGGTTTTTAGCCTCACGACGAAGGGTATTGAGTTGACCTTCAGAATATCGCAGTAGGCTACTATCCACCGGAGCCGTTGTGTCTATACCTGATATATTAAAGTAAGTATCACGAATATTTCGGTAATCATCGGTCGTCTGATAAATATTGTAACCCGTCCAACCAAGTCCGGCATATACAATGGGCAGTTTCCAATAACTTTTATTATAGACCTGCCCGGCACCGGGCAGTACCAATGAAAGGGCAGTGGCGGTCAGCGGTGAGTGTTTTTCGGGACGAATAACGCGCTGCAAAAACGGACGTTGATCGTCTTTTTTCGAGAGGGCTTCTTTTTCTTTTTCTGTCTTGATGCCTTTAAATTTGCTGATACTTTTATTGGGTACATAGTTAAGGCTATCGGGTATACTATCGGCATACATATAAGTTGCCTTAATGCGTTCAGCATTATCATCTTGGGCATGGCTGTGTAGCGATGCCATGACTAATATGGTCAATAGAAGTAACTTGTGAAGCATAGTTATTTTTGGTTAATTAGTTCAATGGCTTAACCACCTCACTACTCAATTAATTCAAGGATACGATTAAGGTCTTGTACGGATGAAAATGGGATAAGGATTTGTCCTTTACCTTTGTCATTGGCTTTTAGCACAACTTTCGTACCGAGACGCGAGCGAAGGTCTTTTTGTACATTTACATAATCGTCGGATAGGGTAGGGGCGGCTTTGGATTTTTCTTTTTTCTTGGGTTTTTGGTATTGAGCAACGAGGTTTTCGGTAGCTCTTACAGAAAGATTTTTATTAATCACTTCCTGATAGACAGTTTTTTGTACAATTTGGTCTTTCAGTCCTGCCAGTGCGCGGGCATGACCCATAGATATTTTTTTATTTTTAATACCTTCTTGTACCTCATTATGCAATTTGAGTAAGCGGAGGTAGTTGGTAATCGTAGAACGTCTTTTGCCTACGCGCTCCGAAATGGTCTCTTGTGTCAGGTCGTATTCATCAATGAGGAGTTGGTAACAGACGGCAATTTCCATAGCATTGAGGTCTTCGCGCTGGATATTTTCGATGAGTGCCATTTCGCGCATCTGCTGGTCGGTAGCTTCGCGGACGTAGGCAGGAATTTCGGTCAGTGCGGCAAGTTTGGATGCTCGCAGACGGCGTTCACCGGAAATGAGTTGATATTTTTTACTGTTCAACTTCCGGACGGTAATCGGTTGTATTAGTCCATGCAGACGAATAGAATCCGACAATTCTTCAAGGGCATCGGTATCAAATTCGGTACGAGGCTGTCCCGGATTGACCTCTATGGCATCAACAGGAATCTCGGCAACACCCACAGCAGCGGTACTTTTGGTGGGTCGCCCTACCAATTTACCTTTCTTGTCCGCAGGTGCATCGTCCATGTTATTGAGCAAAGCACGGATACCTTTTCCTATCGCTTTTTTCTGATTTTTTGCCATGTTTAATTAGTTGAACGGTTGAACAGGTAATTGGTTTTATTTTATTTGTTAATAAAGCATTAATAGTCATGGAGTTAGCCTGTTCAACTGATTAACTAATTACCTGTTCAACTGATTGACTAATCAACTAATTCAAGCCGCTACCATATTTTGGCTCAATACTTCTTTTGCCAGATTCAGGAAATTGACTGTACCTTTGCATTCTGCATCGTAGAGAATGACGGGCTTGCCAAGTCCGGGAGCTTCGCCGAGTCGGGCATTTCGGTGAATGACCGTATTAAAAACTTTATCTTTAAAATGCCCGCGTACTTCGGCGACGACCTCTTTGGCGAGACGCAAACGCCCGTCGTACATAGACAATAATATACCTTCAATCGTCAGGTCGGGATTAAGATTTTGGCGTACCAGACTAATCGTATTTTTCAGTTTGCCCAAACCTTCTAAGGCAAAAAATTCGCATTGCATGGGTATGATGACCGAGTCGGCAGCGGTCAGGGCATTGACAGTCACCAAGCCAAGCGAAGGCAGACAATCAATAATGATATAATCGTAATCTTCGCGCAAAGGTTCTATCATTTCCTTCATGGCATGTTCGCGCTGCTTGCGTTCCACGAGTTCTATCTCGGCACCTACGAGGTCGAGGTGCGAAGGCAACAAATGAAGGTTGGGGGTTTCGGTTGCCAATATCGCTTCGTAAGGATCCAACTCATTTATCATGCAATCGTACAGGCTATTTTCGACTTCCTGCGAAGGCACACCTACACCCGAACTGGAGTTTGCCTGCGGGTCGGCATCTATCAGTAAAACTTTATTTTCGAGTACAGCAAGGCTGGCGGCGAGGTTAATCGCAGTGGTCGTTTTACCGACTCCTCCTTTTTGATTGGCTATGGCAATGACTTTTCCCATTTTAGATTAAGTGTAGTGATTTGTAATTGCTTGATTCGTGATTAGGAACTGATAAGTGGGTCAACTAATTTGTGGTGAGCAAATTTACGACAAATCAATTAATTATTTTGGGTAAATTTATTTTTTCGACATAATTTATTTTTTTAATAATATTTAAAATATTTATTTATAAAAATATTAAAATAATAATTAATTTATTTAAAATAATGATATTTTTAATAATAAAAAACATTTAAGTGTATTCAATATTTATAATCAAACATTTATGTTTGTTATTTTTATTTAATATTTAATTTTGAAGTTGAGGTTGAGTTTGAGGTTGAGGTTGAGTTTGAAATCTACACGTCAAATGTCTCCCCAATCTCAGGAAGTTTAATGGACTTACTGCGTTTGGTGAAGCTTTGTCGGGCAGCATCTTTATCAATGACGATATAACCGAAGGTATCGAAATGGCAGCCGACCACATTATCGCACTCCACAAACTCGGCGGCAATAGCGGCATCCTCGTAGCCCATCGTAAAATTATCGCCTACGGGAAGTATTGCCACATCAAGTTTCGGACAGGTCATCGGGATAAGTTTCATGTCCATTGTCAGTGCGGTATCGCCTGCAAAATAGAGACAATTATCATCGTTCCAAATCACAAATCCGGCAGGGTATCCGGCATACTTACCATCCGGGAAACTACTGGAGTGAACGGCATTGACGAGCTTGACCGTACCAAAATCGAACTTCCATTTGCCACCATGATTCATCGGGTGATATTTGCAGCCGCGATTTCCGAAAAATACGGCGGTCTCGAAACCGGCAATGATTGTCGCTTCGTTATTTTTGGCAATCGCCTCAGCATCCGAAATGTGGTCTTGATGCCCATGCGAGAGCAGGATATAATCCGCCTTAATCTTGTTGATGTCAATGTCTTTGGCTTTTTCGTTGGGTGTGATAAATGGGTCGAACAGGAGATGTTTGCCGCCAAATTCGAATCCAAAACAGGATTGTCCGTAGTAGGTGAGTTGCATGATTGTAATTTGAATTGTATGATGAATGGAATGTGGGTTTGTCGTTCCGGTTTTTGAACGGCAAATATACGATTTTTATGAAATTCAGAAAATAAATTTGAGAAGAAGTCAACTTATCCACTCGGATTTTTCTATTGCTCAAATGGGATGAGTTTATAATTAAAAAAGGTACACAAATATTGGACTATTCGTCTTTAATTTGTATACCTTTTTTGAAAATTAGTTGGGCTTACGGATAAAAAATTTACATTTACTCGAATACATAAGTTCCTTGAAGGGGATTCGCGTTTGCTGTTAGTTCTAATTTTGATTTAACCGAGAAAGATTCCATATCAATTTCGACAATATTTCCATCCTGTGGAGCCGAAAGATAAAAGCTATTACCATCAGGACTGAAAGTGAATGTATGCCCTATTGATTTAGCATTTCCTGTGGGTTCTGAATCAGCAACGGTGATTTGTTCTACTACTTCAAGTGTACTTGTATTAATTATACTAACAAAAGTGTCATTGTGATTAATAACAACTGCCAAATCCTTACTCGGGGAGAATCCGGTATGTCCTGCCCCTTTTCCAACTGCTATTTCTGCTACTTGTTCCATAGTATTTCTATCAATAACGAACAATCTTCCTTCTACAGAACCCGCATAGATATGTACATCATTTGGAGCAAGATCGAGATGGTGTCCACCCATATTTTCGGCACCGACACTTCCCGTAGGAAAAGAAAACTCATCAACAAGTTCTAATATATCACCGTTCAAACTCAACTTTAAAATTGAGGGGGCAATCAATGAACTTGGACTCCCTTCACACAGGGCATAAAAATAATCGTCGTTTGTTTTTATGAGATGGTGTACTGATGTTGGTGTATTTAATGAGCTCAATTCGTCTCCATTGGTGTTGTAGATTCTAATGACTCTGCTTGTGCGGTCAAGGTGAAAAAAACGAGTTGCGTCTAGCCATTTGGGGTGTCCGGTGGCAAGCCCACCACCAAAATCACTTAGTGGAGTCACTTCAATATTTGCCCCCACAGTTAATATCACCGATTCATTCTCAATAATGGAGGTCATTGACTTATCTTTTCCCGAAACTAACGTCAATCCATTCTCACTGCCACAATCAGAAGAGCGCGGTTGATGCTCCAGTGGTATTAATTTTGTACTTCCGGTTTTCGGGTCGTAACTTGTAACGGAACTCTCGCCCCTTGTAATTGCCAAGATACTCCCGTCACATTGGTGATCTACTGGATACGGGTTTGCACCTGTGGAAATGACCTCATAGGTATCATCAAGTCCTGTGTCATATACAGGAATTTCAAATACTTCACTTGCGTTATAGTTGCCATAATATGCTGTTGCGATGAGTATCTCACTTGGAGCATTATCATCTTTGCAAGTTATAAAACTGAATATAATTAGGCAAATGAAAAGTGTTTTGGATAGTATGTTTTTCATAATGTTATAATTTTATTGAAAGGTTATTAGGTTTTTTTATGTATATGTCTGTAGATTTACAAATCTTTTTCCTACTAACCTTTGGTAAATTAGAGTAAAAATAATTTCAAATACTTACTACAAATATAATAGAAAAAAAAGTCTTATGCAAATAAGTATTAATGTTATTTTATGAAACATTACAAAACTATCTTTTTGTTAATTAAAAAAATCGACAAGTAATATACATAAAGCACTGTGATTTAGTTAATTACTAATGTTGGTGATATGCTTATGTTTAGAGTTAATGTCATTTTGCTAAGCGATTATTTTTAAAATGTAATAAAATTAAAATTTGACAGAGACGTAAAACGATTTTATAAATCGTAATTCTACCATTTTAAATTATATATGTCGTACGTAGCATAAATCAACTTCTTGTTTTACAACATTTTATAAAAAAATATACGACATGGATTATTTAAAATGGCATTAATGGTCGCACTGAAATATAGCGGTTTTTTAATTAACTAAAATTATTTTATAATTTATTTATTATTAAAAATTAATGACTTATAAATATTTTTTATTATAAAATAATTTAAAATCGTCCTTATTTCAGTAGAATCTGAATTAACTGTGATAAACAGTGCTTTATTTACTCAGTCAGTCATTGTACTTACTACCTTCTCCTATTAGAACCACCACCTTTACCACCCCGATTTCTATTCCGATTGCCGCCACCGCCGCTACGTTTTCCACCTCTACCACGTCCGCCGCCGCCTCGATAGCCACCACTTTTTTTGCCGGTTCGCGGATTATATTCCGGTGATTTACCGATATGTTCGGGCGTTTTTATTTTGGTAACTTGCTGCTCTATCAGGGTTTCTATACTGTGGAATTTACTTTGGTCTTTTTTGTTGATAAAAGTAAGCGCAACACCCGTAGCATCAGCACGGGCAGTACGTCCGACACGATGTACATAATCCTCTGCATCTCCCGGCACATCGAAGTTGACCACAAGGTTGATTTCTTTAATGTCAATGCCTCGTGCCATGATGTCGGTAGCTACGAGTACCTGTGTTTGTCGATTTCTGAAAGAGAGTAACACCTCCTCGCGCTCGGCTTGTTCAAAGTCAGAGGAAATAGACCGTGCGGGGATGCCTGCGCGTTGAAGTTCTTTACCGATTTGGCTGACCAGTCGCTTGGTCGAAGCAAAAACGATGATACTATGGTAAGTATCTTTTTTATCTTTAATCAGGTCTTTGAGTAAAGCGATTTTATTTTCATCAAAGACCAAATATGCAGCTTGCAATACGCCTTCGGCGGGTTTGGAGAGCGAAATATTGATTTGTGCAGGGTCTTCGAGAATCTTCTTGGTGAGTACGCGGATTTTGGGAGGCATGGTTGCCGAGAAGAGTAAATTTTGGCGATCATCGGGTATTTTATCTACGATGTTCATAATGTCATCGTGGAAGCCCATGTCCAACATTCGGTCTGCTTCATCCAGTATAAGGTGTTCTACATCATCGAATTTTACATAACCCAATCCTATATGTGACAATAATCTGCCCGGTGTGGCAATGATGATATCTGCGCCGTCGGTCAGTGCGGTTTTTTGTTGTTCCCACGACATACCATCACCACCGCCATACACTGCCAGAGAACTCACGCCCAAAAAATAACCAAAACCTTCTACTTGTTGGTCGATTTGCTGTGCCAGTTCGCGTGTAGGCGCAATGACGAGTGTATTGATTTTTCCCCGCGTTTCCGAGCGGGTGATTTTATCTAATATAGGTAACAAAAAGGCGGCTGTTTTACCCGTTCCTGTCTGAGCGCAGGCAATAATATCCTTCCCTTCCATGATAATCGGAATGGCTTGTTCTTGTATAGGGGTGGCTTCCTCGAAACCCATAGCTTCCAGTCCTTCCAATAGCTCTTCGCAAAAATTAAATTCGTCGAATTTCAAATGTATAATGTTGAATGAATATTTATGATGAATATTGAATGAATGCTTTTTAATGCTGAAATGAGATAATACTGAAATGATTTAATTTAAAATAAGTATATTTTTATATAAAAATATTTATAAATAATAAACAAACTATAATTCACTTTTTTGTTTTAATTTTAAAAAATATATAAAATTATGATTCATAATTTTTAATAAAATGAAATTTTAATACTATTAAAATAATTTCAATACAAAAATTCAGTTATAAAATAATTTCAATTAATTAAACGGCTATATTTCAGTGTAATTGTAAATTCACTAAAAAAATATCTTTATTTTAATACGGTGTATAATGCTATAATGTTTCCCCGATTATCGCATTACAACATTTTAGCATTATCGCACTAAAAACATCCATTCATCAATATTGTTCCTTATCATTGGGGAAATTTCTGTTTTTCACATCTTCTGAGTATTGCTCTACCGCTTCTTTTATCACGTCAAACAGTTCTGCATATCGCCGTAAAAATCGCGGATGAAAATCTTTGGTGATGCCGAGCATATCGTGTGTGACCAATACCTGTCCGTCAGTGTGTTGTCCGCCACCGATACCGATAGTTGGTATTTTGAGGGTTTCGGAAACACGCTTGCCAAGCGTAGCGGGTATTTTTTCAAGGACGATAGCAAAGCAGCCGATTTCCTGTAAGAGCAAGGCATCTTCAATGAGTTTTTCGGCTTCGACTTCTTTTTTTGCTCGTACCGTATAAGTGCCAAACTTATAAATGGATTGGGGGGTCAGCCCCAAATGTCCCATGACGGGTACACCCGCAGAAAGTACGCGCTCCACACTTTCGCGGATTTCTGCGCCACCTTCCATTTTGACGGCATGTGCGCCGGCTTCTTTCATAATCCGTATAGTGGAATCCAAGGCTTTGTGCGAACTCCCTTGATAATGACCAAAAGGCAAATCTACGACCACCAAAGCCCGCTCCACTGCCCGCACCACCGAAGCGGCATGATAAATCATTTGGTCAAGTGTAATCGGCAGCGTTGTTTCATGTCCTGCCATAACATTAGACGCAGAATCGCCTACCAAAAGCACATCTACACCACCGGCATCCAGTATCTTCGCCATCGAATAATCGTAGGCAGTCAACATAGAAATTCGCTCGCCCCGATTCTTCATTGCCTGCAAAGCATGGGTCGTTATTCTCTTAAATTCTTTGTGTACAGACATCGTATTTTATTTAAATCGGGCGCAAGATACTAAATAAAGTTCAAGTTCAAGTTCAAGTTCAAATTTAAGCATCCTTTGGAGGGAGAGAGTGTGAGTAAAGAGTGTGAGAGTGGAGAGTGTGAGAGTAGAGAGTGTGAGAGTGGAGAGTGTGAGAGTAGGGAGAAAGAGTAGGAGAGGGGGCAAAAGGATTGATTTTTGTATAAATTATGCTCGTCACTTGCAAAAAATATCCTACGTTTGCAGTATATTGGTTTCTCGGTTAATTAGTTAAACGGGTAATCAGGTAATTAAATTAGGTTGTATCGAAATTAGGTGTTTTTTTATTTTAAATATTTATATTCACGTTTCGCTGAAAAAACATTTCAAATAATTAAAATTGAGTGTGTAAAATATTAGGGGCAATCTAATATGAATGCAAATCGCTTAATCTTGTATATTTCACGCAGAGTACGCGGAGTACGCAGAGAAAAGCTATAAATCTCTGCGACCTCTGCGTACTCTGCGTGAGATTTAATCTCAAGGGTTTAGAGTACCAATACATTTAATTGCCCCTAATATTTTACACACTC
>CALIZI010000401.1 GCA_938028705.1 uncultured Saprospiraceae bacterium
AAACTTGTAAAAAGTTAGGCATAAACGCTTATGCATATATCTTAGATAGACTCAACCATAAACGAATGACTGACCTCCATAATGTCATATATCAAAAAATTACTACAACACAACAATACCCTGACTTATTTACATGATACCCTAATCTTAACTATTCTATGTAGCCTTTTGATGAGTTACATGGCTTTCGGACAAGCCCCTACATGCGGAGCGATACCTACACAGGAGGACATTGACTACCTTACTGAAACACGAGAAATGCGGCAAGCATTTTCTGATAACATTCAAAACAGAGCAGCCATTCAGATACCGATTACTAACCATATTGTCAGGCAGTCCAATGGAACGGGGGGACTATCAAATGCACAACTGGCTACGGCTATGCAGGAATTAAATAATTTTTATGCTCAAGCCGGTATCGAATTTTATGAATGTGGAACAACTCAATTTATTAATAACGATACATGGTATAACTTTAATCAACCCGACGAAAACAATATGACTAATGCCAATAATGTACCCAATACGATAAATATATATCATTGCAATAGCATTACCAGCACCGCTGGTGATGCACTATGTGGTTATGCGTATTTCCCTTTCGTCAACAGAGATGTAATACTAATGAAAAACAGTTGTACGATGAATGGCAGTACATTAATACATGAATTGGGGCATTATTTTTCATTATACCACACACATGGTAAAGGAGCTTGTACTGCTTCTGATGAACTTGTCAACGGCTCTAACTGTACTACCGCAGGTGATGACTTATGTGATACACCTGCCGACCCTTGTTTATCACGTGCAGTCAACGGGAGCTGTACATATACAGGAGCTGCAACGGATGCTAATGGACAAGCTTATAATCCCCAGACCGATAATATCATGTCCTATTCTCGCAAGTCATGTAGGAACTTTATGACTCCAGAACAACTAAACCGAGTGGCAGCCAGTGCAATGATAGACCGTAATTACCTCACTTGTGAGAGCAATAATAATATTGTTACGATGCGTAAAAAAAATGCTATGAACTATGCCTTAGATGGAAACTTTGGCGGTGCTAATGCACAAAACATATATCTATGGGCATACAATCAAAATAATGTCAACCAACAATGGGTTGAAATAGATAGAGGCGGAGGTTATTACTCCTACCAAAAGCGAAATACGAATTACTGTATGGATGGTGGAATTGGTGGTGGAAATGGACAAAACTTATATCTATGGTCTTGCAACTCAAACAATCAAAACCAGCAATGGAAGAAAATCCAACTGCCAAATGGTAGCTATCGTCTTGAAAAACGAAATGCCGGTAATTATTCTATAGATGGAAATTTTGCCGGTGCTAATGGACAAAACACATATCTATGGAGCAGTAACAACAATAATGGAAACCAGCAATGGGTTTTTACAGTTGTAGGTTCGACTGCCGGCAAAATCACAGATTCGGGGGAAGTTCTAGGTTCAACTGAAGCCACAAGTGCGGCTGAACTTGAACAGAAAGAAGATGTTGTAGTATTGGTTTATCCCAATCCATTCTCAAACAACCTGACCATAGAATTACCCGGCAATGTTGATAGCGATATGATGATGGTTCAACTCATGGATATGACAGGCCGTATGGTTTATGAAAGAAAAGAGCTTTCAACAGGTCAAATTATACAAATTTCAGGCGACCTACCCACAGGTATCTATGCCTTGAAATGGATAGATGAGAAAAACCAATTGTTCTACACACAAAAAATTATTAAGCAAGAATAGAATACACTTTTGGACAGAGGAAATTGGGAAAATTGGGAAATTCGGTAAAACCCTCGAGTTACGATTTAAAACCGAATATCCCAATTTCCCAATTTCCAAAATGTCCAAAGTTCAGCACACTAGCCACAGAAGAAATTTATCAGGAAAATTATGGAGAATAATGAAATAGTTTTGACGAGACAATCGTTGTAGTAATATGAGCCGAATCAATACATTATTCACCCAAAAAAAACAAAACTTGCTCAGTCTCTACTTCACTGCCGGCTATCCGAATTTGGAAGATACGGAGGAGCTGATTTTATCCATAGAAAAGGCAGGAGTAGATTTTATTGAAGTAGGCATGCCTTATTCCGACTCGCTTGTAGATGGACCAACCATTCAGGAAAGCGGTGCGGCGGCACTCAAAAACGGTATGACTGTACCGATTTTATTTGAACAAATCCAACGGGTACGCAGCAAGACGGATATTCCTTTGATAATGATGGGAGCTTTCAATCAAGTCATGCAATATGGCGAAGCAGCATTTTTAAAAAAATGTCGCGAGGTGGGCGTGGATGGTTTGATTTTACCCGATTTGCCTTTATTAGAATATGAAAAACACTACAAACAACTCTTTGAGAATCACCAACTTAACATCAGTTTCCTCATCACTCCACAAACGAGCGAAGAGCGCATTCGCAAAATAGACGAGCTGACTCGCGGTTTTATTTATATGGTGTCAAGTGCTTCGATTACGGGCGCAAAAAAAGGCATCAGTCCGCAGCAAATCGGATATTTTGAGCGCATCAATAAGATGAATTTGAAAAGTCCGTGTATCATAGGTTTTGGTATTTCCAATAATGAAACCTTCACAACAGCTTGCAAATATGCTAATGGCGCGATTATCGGCAGTGCGTATATTCGCGCACTTGCGGCAGGAAATGGGGTAGGGGAGACGACAGCGGAATTTGTGGAGATGGTGAAAACGGCAAGGTAGCGCGATACTTCTATTTCGCGCCTCGTATATATTTTTGTCAAGCTAAGGTGGAATGGGCTGGAAGCACCGTTCTACGATTTTTTTCTTCTCAATTCCGCTCTTCGCATAGGCATTCCATCTATGATAGCGAATAGTTTATCTGTGGTCAAAACTTCATTTTGAGTGAGTTTTATCCGTCCGTCGAGTCCGATTAAAATAACTTCAAAAGGCGCATTCGTTTGTTTATAATTCGTATATAATTTTGATGAATTATGCCATTTCTTATTCTCATTTTCTGTACAATATTGTGTCGGCGTAATGTGATATACCAATAATTTACGCTCCTTCATACCTTCCGTTTCTGCTTCAAACGCCTTTAATTGATTTTTATAATTTGTATTTGTGGTGTCATTGGTGAGTATCAAGACAAGGCGATTTTTCCATTGGTGCTTGGAGAGGTCTTGTGCATTTAAATTCGACATTAGCAGCGAGAACAAAATCATTGAAAAAAATAGTGGTGCATCCATTCGCATCAAACAGCAAAACGGTGTAAATGTTTAGTGCGTGCTGTAATGACTGCTTTAGCTGTCAAGTGTGGTTTTAACTCAATATTCAATTACTTGAAAATCATTGCTTTGTGACAAATTACTGCCCACTTGACAGCTAAAGCAGTCATTACGGATGCTCATGCTAATCTTGACTT
>CALIZI010000402.1 GCA_938028705.1 uncultured Saprospiraceae bacterium
CGGAACATCCTACGGTAGTCTCTGTGGACTAATTGAAACGCGGTCTTTTTCCACACCCTCGCTATTATACGTACTTTTTTTGTCTATTTATATATTTTACTTGTTTTTATTTGTTTACGGGTGCAATGTACGATTGAAACATAATTGCCTCACGGAATTTGACCGATTCAATCTCAATTTTAGAGTTACTTCCATTATAACAAGGATTGAAACAATGTACGACTTGGGCGCGGTCAACCATTTCGCTACATTTTAGAGTTACTTCCATTATAACAAGGATTGAAACCACCGAAGTAAATTGCTTGTGCATTGTGCAATACATATTTTAGAGTTACTTCCATTATAACAAGGATTGAAACATAGCAACAGGAATACCATACTTTTTATACTCACCTTATTTTAGAGTTACTTCCATTATAACAAGGATTGAAACCCGTACCCAATCCCACTAATGCAAATGAGTTTGATTATTTTAGAGTTACTTCCATTATAACAAGGATTGAAAGGGGATTATCGAAAAAATGAATAATCGCCTTTTTCTTTAAAAATACTCTATTTAACATAATATATATTATAGGAAAAATATACTATAATGAGACTTTCCCACACATTGTAGATAAATGAATATGTTTGAATCATTTTGAGACATTCTATTCATATTTTCCTTCTGCTGCAAATTAATGCTCTACTTGCCTTACATTTTGGAAATGTAAGGCAAGTACACTGATTTTCAACTTACACAGGACTAACCTAAAAAATGATGCTTATTGCTTGGATTTATGGATTTACAACGATTGCGATAAAATTACGCTATTTAACATAATATTTTGTTCTTTTCATAGAAGATGTTTTTATGTGTTAAAAATGTAATGTTAGGAAATTGTTGGCTGAGTAAAATTAAATTTTGAATATTTTTGAGTGTTTGAAATTTAATTTGCCGAATAATCCTGTACGTTTATCGAAGATTTTTGTTTTCGGAGGAATTATGAGGTAATTTCAGTGTATTCATAATTAAAATTCAACATTATGTCATACGGAGGAACAGTACTCGCGGCTGTCACGCGAATGAAGGAAAACCGCGCTATGCAAAAAAGCGGTAACAAATTTAGAAGCGACAAAAAAGATTTATATTTCAAACACCCGAACAAACACGCAAATCCCCCAAAGGAAATAACTGAAAAAATACTGACTGAAGAAGAACGCATAGCACTCCGGCAAAAAATTAGAAAGGAAATCATTAGAAGGCGAACCATTGATGCTATTTTTGTTGTCGTAGGAATTATTGTATTAGTGTTGATACTCACTTAGTGCATAATTCGTAATTCGACCTCCCCTACTCTCTTTTTATTTTTTTAAAAATTCGGTGGTGTTCGAAAAAAATAGGATGCGCCTAAAAGCGATACTCGTCTGACGAATCCCTTTGTTAAAATCGGATATTTAGGCAATCAAACGGTGGTTTACTATAAAAATATTCGTCTGACGAGTGTACCCTATTTTAATCGAACATCACCTGAATTTTAAAATATATTAAAAATATTTTTTTAACACAAAAAACAATTTAACGACAAAAAAATTAAGCCCTCAAAAACCATCAAACACCCGATATTAACACCATTAAAATGTAATCTTAAAAGGACTTATTTAACACACTTAAAATACCCCGAAAAAACTTTATCAAACACCCAAGTAGAACTATAAAAACCACCTTCACCTTACAAACAACTAAGATGCCCCCTCTCCAAAAGTGGAGAGGGGATCAAGGCGAAAAGTCTGTAAAGTCTGAAAAAATTGAACTTGAACTTGCGACTTGCACTTGCACTTAAAAATCCTGTAACCTTAATATATAGATTCACAAAATACAATATAAACTTTGCATACGGCAGCGATGAACAAAAAACACAAACAATATAAAACACGCTATTTCATCGCTGCCCAAAGATTCATCTTTAACCAAATTATTTAACGCTCGCACTGTGAGCAATTAAAACTCCTTTGATTATGAACGGAACTATAATAGCACTTGTCACCATAGGAATTGTGGCACTTATCATTGTCGGAATTGTAGCGGCAATCGTCTCATTCTACAAAAAAATCCCACAAGGGCAAGCCATTATTCGTACCGGAATCGGTGGTACGCAGGTTGCCTTTGAAAAAGGAATTTACGTTGTTCCGGTTGCTCATTTAATGGAGCAGATGGACATCTCCGTAAAGACCATCGAAATCAGCCGGATGCAGCAAGACGGCTTGATTTGTAAAGACAATATGCGGGCGGACATCAAAGTCGTCTTTTTTGTCAGGGTAAATAAAGAAGCGAAGGACATCCTCGTAGTCGCACAGACGATTGGTTGCGACCGTGCCTCTGACCCGAAAACGCTCAACACACTGTTTGAAGCCAAATTTTCGGAAGCCCTCAAAACCGTTGGTAAACGTTTCGATTTTGTTGACCTCTACGATTCGCGCGAAAACTTCAAACGTGAAATCCTCGACATCATCGGCACCGACCTGAACGGTTATGTATTAGACGATTGTGCCATAGATTACTTGGAGCAAACACCGCTTGAGTTCCTTAGCGAAAACAATATTCTTGATGTAGAAGGTATTAAGAAAATTACAGAATTGACCGCAGTACATAAAGTCAAAGCCAATTTTTTCCGCCGCGAAGAAGAAAAAACCATCAAAGAGCAAAACGTAGAAGCGCAAGAAGCTATTTTGGAATACGAAAGACAGTTGGCAGAAAAAGAGGAACGCCAAAAACGTGAAATCGCCAATATCAAAGCCCGCGAAGGTGCTGAAATTGCCAAAATAAACGAAGAAGAAAGATTGCGCTCCGAAATGGTACGCATACATACAGAAGAAGAATTGGCGATAGCCGAAGAAAATAAACTACGCCAAGTCATAGTAGCCGCCAAAAACAAGGAGCGCACAGAAGCCGTTGAAAATGAGCGACTTGACAAAGAGCGTCTCTTGGAGCAGACCGAAAAAGAGAAGATAGTCACCTTAGCAGAAATCGAAAAAACCCGCGCCATTGAATTAGAGAAAAAAAACATACAAGATGTGATTAAAGACCGCATCATGGTAGAGAAAAAGGTGGTCGAAGAGGAGGAGAAAATCAAAGACACCAAAGAACTCGCCACCGCAGAACGCGCCAAAAGAGTTGCGATTATTCAAGCCGAGCAAGTCGGAGAATCGACGGTGATAGAGAAAGAAAAAATCGCCGAAGCAGACCGCCTCGCTGCCGAAATCAAAGCACAAACCCTCTTGATAGACGCAGAAGCACAAAAGAACGCTTCCGAGAAAGAGTCCGAAGCCCGCAAGATTCGCGCCGAAGCAAAAGCAGCCGAAGAAGCAACGATTGGCTTGTCCGAAGCACAGGTCATCGAAGCCAAAGCCAAAGCGCGTGAGCAGGAAGGTATGATAGAAGCGACCATCATTGAGAAAAAATCCGTAGCCGAAGCAAAAGGCATCGAAGCAAAAGCCGAAGCAGAGCGCAAGCAAGGCTTGGCACAAGCAGAAGTCATTGAAAGTCAGGGAGTCGCAGAAGCAAAAGTCATCGAGCAGACGAGCATAGCAGAAGCCAAAGGCGTAGAGCAAAAAGCCCTTGCGATGCAAAAACTCGACGGCGTAGGCAAAGAGCATGAGGAGTTCAAACTGCGTTTGGAGAAAGAAAAAGCCGTAGAATTGGCAAGCATCCATGTCCAGAAAGACATCTCCGAAGCACAGGCTTTGGTTCTTGCGGAAGCATTCAAGAGTGCCAATATCGACATCGTAGGCGGCGAAATGGAGTTTGTCAACAGCATCATGTCAGCCATCAATAAAGGTAAAGCAGTCGATAGAATGTTGGACAATAGCCAGCACCTCAGCGACGTCAAACACGCCCTCATCGGCAACGGCACAGACGGCGGCGTACTCAGTCAGGTCAAAGGTATGGTTCTGAAATCAGGCTTACAAACCGAAGACATTAAGAACCTCACCATGTCTGCCCTACTGATGAAACTCCGCGAAAATGTCAGCGACAAAAACGATAAAGACAGCGTCACCAAACTCCTACAATCGGTTTCTGATATGGGCATTGGCAAGCAACTGGCAGATGTCTTGATTTAAAATAGCCCGTACCGACGACTTTAGCCGTCGCGGAACAACGAAGCACTTGACGACTAAAGTCGTCAGTACAAATACAAACAACAATGCAGCTCATTTTTTGACATACAGTGATAGATTAATTTTGTAAAAGCGGTGGGTTTCGACCCACCGCAAATTGAAATCCCAAATATACTTTTTTAACGAATTGAAATTTAACTTATGTTTCGCACCCAATTTTTGATTTTTGATATTTAAACCTTTTTTGGCGTAAAAACACAAGAAACTCAATTTTACCATGTCACTATTTTTATAAAAAAATAAAAATAGTCAATTGCCAAATTTTTCATTCAAAATA
>CALIZI010000403.1 GCA_938028705.1 uncultured Saprospiraceae bacterium
TAGGTTTAAAATTATACTTTTTATTTTACAAAATGTTTCATTGTTATATTGCTATATTGTTGATAAACAGGTATTTATGATTTGATTTTGGCTATATACAACAATAAAACAATGTAACAATCTAACCATAAAGCAGTATAACACTACCGATAATTCATACAAATCAATCGCCCTTTAAGCACAATTCAAAATATTATTTCAGTTAAAAAATTCAACATTATGAGACATTTCTTCTTTGCGCTGTTAGCTTTTATTTTTTGCAGTACATTATCCGCTCAATCTTGTCTGCCCGGCGGTATTGCATTTATCTATCAAGAACAAATAGATGCCTTTGCTGCCGATTATCCGGATTGTACCTGTATTGAAGGGAACATACGATTGTATGGCGATGAAATTAGCAGTTTAGCCGGATTGAGTCAAATTACACAGATTAAGGGCAACCTCCACATTGATTACCTCACGACACCTGATTTTACAGGATTGAATAACCTGACTAGTATTGGCGGTCGCCTAACTATTTATGGAACTACTGCTTCGACTACAAGTGGTTTTGAGGGCTTGATCTATGTTGGTGGATATGTTCATACCAGATTCAACGAATTTACCAACATGAACGGATTTCAAAATTTGGGAGAAGTAGGACTTGGTTTTTTTCTAAGTAAAAATGATAACCTTTCTTCGTTAAATGGCTTGAATAGTCTCCGCAAAATAGGCACAGCTATGTGGATATTCGACAATTTGCGACTAAACGACATCAGCAGCCTTGATAATGTGACCAATAATGGTTTGGTCAGTGTGCTTATCAAAGACAATCCCAATCTACCCGTATGTAGCGTAACACCTGTATGCGATTTTCTGGACAATGGCGGTTATGCAGATATTTCCAATAATGCACCGGGATGCAATAGCCAACCGGATGTCAGGTGCGACCTTTGCGCCGGCGGCACAGGCGTTTATGTAACGGTACAAGAAGATGTTTTTATTTACTCGGATATGGATCTGATGGTAGATGGCGTAGGTGTCTCTCCCGGTATGGCACTTGAAATTCCCCAATTGGGTGATGATATCACTTGTTCCAATATCATGCTAAGGGCTTTCTTCCGCGTCATGGGAGCTTCCTGCGAAAGTGATATTGAAGTCAGTATTAGCGATCCGGCGGGCAGTCCTATCTTCTTAGGTAATGTCTTTGCGACTTGTGAAGGTTCCGGCTCAAGTCCTTTTGGCAAATTGTACGAAGTCAACTTGCCTATACCCGTTGCCACAAATGTCGAACCGGGCAATTGGATGATACGATTCAGTGACAGCAATGACCAAAATTCAGGTATTGAGTTTCTCGTAGGTTTCCTTAGTTTAGATGCAAATTGTGAATATAGAACTTGTGAAAATAACTTGGAAAATCGCGAAGAGGAATTACCACTTGAGGAGGTACGCCTTTATCCTGTACCTGCCGACGAATACTTGAATATTGATTATGATGCAGACAATACACGCCTGTTGTCTTATGAAATCTTCACACCCAACGGTAAATCCGCAACACGAGGCGAAGAGTTTGTAGTCAAAGGAAAAAATACTTTCCAAGTCGATATTACCACACTTCCTGTGGGGCATTATTACATTAAAATGTCGGACAATAATAATGTCACTCAAACGAAGCCTTTTGTGAAAATGTAGTATTTAGTTCATAGTTGATAGTTCATGGTTCATAGTCAAATTCATCAAAAACTATGAACTATCAACCATGAACTATGAACTAAATAAAAAAATATGATTGCCCTTCAAAATGATAAATCATTCATTTTGAGGGGCTTTTTTATTATAAAATGTTTGATTTGTAAAAAGTGGTCAAACCGTTCCTATTTTTTTTGATTGAATGTCTGCATCTTGTGGGCATAATTCATTTTAATAATAAAACTAAAACGATGAGACGAATAATTTTTACTTTGATAGTTGCTTTTTTTTGTAGTAATGTATGGGCGCAATGTCCTACGGGAGATGTAACCTTGAGCAGCCAAACCGAAATTGACGATTTTGTTAGCAACTTTTCGACTTGCGATACCATTTTTGGTGGCTTACTTATATTTGGAGATGGCAGTTTCCCGGGGTTTGACCTTTCAGGTCTGTCTTTTATCACCACTATTACCGGAAGTTTATCGCTACATCAAGTTAGTAACCTGACAGGACTAGAATCAATAACATATATAGGTGGTGATTTAGGATTTATATTTTCTAGTGTCGGTGGCGATATCTTCGACCATGAAATGTATATAGGCGGTGATATTATAATCAATGTACAATTATTCCCCGGAAGTGGTAATTGTGCTGTACAATCATTCTGTGATTTCGTGGAAATGGGTGGAACTATCAATGAGACCTATGATTATCCTTATAGCTTCACTCCTTTTTGTCTGATAGATATCCAAAACAACTGCCCGGGACCATCAGGCTGCCCGACCGGAGATATAGAAATTTTCGGGCAAGGAGCGGCGAATAATTTTGGAACTTCCAATCCTGATTGCACTGTCATTGAAGGCGATCTGATTTTTAGGGCTAATCCATCCGCAGTAGATGTCACCACAGGATTTGCAAATATAGAACGTATCAACGGAGATTTGCGGGTTCGTAGTGTGGAAGTAGTAGGAGCCTTTACAAATCTGGATACTATTACGGGGAACATCATTGTACAAGACCACTATGCCGACAGTAATGATGCCAACTTGAATGCTTCTTTTCCGAGTCTGAAGTATATCGGATGTAATATGGCAGCTTTTGAATCAGAGGGTAGTGCCGGTTTAACAGGTTCTTTCCCTGTACTGGAGCGAGTAGAGAATCAATTTTACGCCTGCGGAGAACATGAAGCATACATCAACTGCGGAGATTGCGTGAACCTAGAATATATTGGGGGAGATGTTGTGGGAGTTGTCGAAGGTTTGGATAATGTTCAGACTATCATAGGCTCAATACTTCCGTGCTCATATAGTAGTCAATACAGTGATTGCGATACACCACCACTCCCCATAGAAACCATAGACCCACTACAAGTATATCTCAACGACCAAACCGCCATTCTCAGGTGGCGAACCGCTACAGAAACCAACAACTCCGGCTTCGAAGTACAGCGCAGCAAAGATGGCATACAATGGGAAAGAATCAGCTGGCAAGCCGGACAAGGCAACACCCTCACGCCACACAGCTACACCTACACAGATGAAAACCCTTTATTCGGAACATCATACTATCGCTTCAAGCAAGTAGATTTTAATGGTGATTTTACATATTCCAATATCGTTACCTTGCAATATACTCGTCCGGGAGTCACCATTTTCCCTAATCCCAATACAGGTATATTCAATATACAAAGCACTACACAAGGCATGTATAAAATCCTCAATACATCAGGTCAAGTCATTCAAACAGGTGATTTGAACAACAATATTTCCATTGACATATCCAACCATCCACAAGGCATATATTTTGTGTCTGTTCAAATCAATAATGACATCATCACTAAGCGAATTATTAAGATGTAAAATATTTTTTTAACTAAAAATTAAATTTTTATAAAAATAATTATTTAAAATAATAAAAAATATTTATATTAAAATTATTAAAAACAAAAAAGTCCTTCAGAATGGTCATACGCATTTTGAGGGGCTTTTTTATTAAAAAAATAATAAAATACATTTGTACACTTGCTAATGTTAAAAATATGTTATCCAACAATAAGTCATTCACACAACTCGTTTGAAAAATCGCTATGAGAAGATGACCGATATTTACAAATTAACTCACATTACTATCATGAAAAAGGCATCTATCTTAATCCTCACAGGCTTGTGTTTATTTCTTGCACATCAGGGATTCACACAAATTTCGTATAGCGATATGCTTCACGAAACAAGCCTGAAAAATACGCCCCAACACCGACATAGCAACATCAAATGGAACAGCACCAAGCACGATTTTGGTCACCTCCAACAAGGCGAAGCCATGACCCACGAGTTCCAATTTACCAATACCTCCACCGAACCTGTCGTTATCTACAACGTACATACCAACGGTACTTGTATCATCCCCCTGTGGGCAAACAAGACCATACTGCCCAACGAATCAGCCACCATCAAAATCACCTTTTGCGCCCAACATACCGGCACATTTCAAAACATCATCAAAGTTCAGATTCGTAATACCAAGCAAGCAGAAATCTTATACATCGAAGGAATAGTATCGTGATCGGCTAGTTTAGGGATCTCATTATCATTAAATGAACTTTCTACCTCACTTTTTTGTAATTTTGTAAAATAGTTCATAGTTAGTGGTTCATAGTTCATAGTTGAATGCGAGTTAGTTCACTATGAACTATGAACTACAAAACCATGAACCATGAACTATCAACCATGAACTGATCATGAGCAAAAAAGGAAAAGTATTGGTAGCGATGAGCGGCGGTATTGACAGTACCGCTACGGCATTGCTGTTGCACGAAGAAGGTTACGAAGTCATTGGGATTACGATGAAAACCTGGGATTATGCCAACTCCGGCGGCAACAAAAAAGAGACCGGTTGTTGTAGTCTTGACTCTATCAATGATGCGCGGAAGGTAGCGGTAGATTGCGGTTTTCATCATTTTATTGTGGACATTCGGGAAGAGTTTGGCAACTATGTGATTGACAATTTTGTGGATGAATACATCGCCGGACGCACACCCAACCCCTGTGTACTTTGCAATACGCACATCAAGTGGGAAGCTATGATACGTCGTGCCGATGCCCTTGATTGTGAGTTCATTGCGACGGGTCATTATGCCAAAATCAAACAACAAGACGGACGATATTATATCTCTAAAGCGGTGGATTTAAACAAAGACCAATCTTATGTGCTGTGGGGATTAAGTCAGGCATGTATGGCACGCAGCCGTTTTCCTTTGGCGAATTTGACTAAGCCCGAAGTGCGTCAAATTGCACACGACAGAGGCTATACCGACCTTGCCAAAAAAGGTGAAAGTTACGAGATTTGTTTTGTGCCGGATAATGACTATCGCGGTTTTTTGCGCCGTCAGGTCAATGGATTGGAAGAGCGTGTGGCAGGCGGAAAATTCTTAAATACGGCGGGTGATGTCATTGGCGAGCATCATGGTTATCCGTTTTATACCATAGGTCAGCGCAAGGGACTCGGCGTGGCTTTCGGGATGCCGATGTATGTCAAAGAAATCATCCCCGAAACCAATACCGTTGTACTCGGCAAAGAGGATGAGTTGTACAGAAACACGACTACCGTAGGACAAATCAACTCCATGAAGTACGAAACCATCCCCAATGGACTGGAAGCTGTGACACAAATTCGCTATAATAGCGGTGGCACATTCAGCACCTTACACAATAAAGGCAATGAAGTAGAAGTCGAATTTCACGCGAATGTCAAAGGCGTAGCTCCCGGTCAATCCGCTGTTTTTTATGAAGGCGATGACGTGATTGGGGGCGGGATTATTCACAGATAAATCGAAAATATGTTGAGATATAAAAAGGACAGGCATCTGCCTGTCCTTTTTTATTTCATAGTGTTTCTAAAGGAATTGATACCTTTATTTTTTGAGTTTTTTAGCCTTTTCTTAGCTTTCTTAATACCAGGTCGTTGGTCGAATGACCAAAGAGTTCGCATCAAAAGAATTGACTCTAATGACTTGCCATCTTCCCTGACCGTTAAGCGATTGGTCAAAAATAAGCGTAATTCTTGAGTTTGTAAATGCTCTCCACTTACCTTTAGCCGTCACAGGCTGGTCAGTAGGACTATTATAGTGGTAAATAAAATTACCATTAGCAAAAAACTCAAAGCCTCTACGACCTCTCGAAACGGGAAAAGTGAAGCTATCCGGACGATAAATGTTTTCGGCAACCGGATAGGTATCTTCCTCATGAGAATGCCACCACTTGCCTATAATCTGTGTAGCAAGCGCAGAAGGAGGGATGCGTTCCCAATTTCTTTCTTCTACATTTTCGGTTACAGGACTTAGGTTTTCAAGTGCATTTTGCTCGCAGGAAGTCATCAATACAGACATTGCGATGATAGCCAACAGGCTGAAAAAAACTGATTTTACTTTTAATGTTTCCATTTTTTTTAAAAATTTAAAAGTGATTAAAAAATTGTTTGTACTGTTTTTTGCTATGGGTTAGGTGTTTCAAGTGCAACAGTATCAATGTTTTCAAGTTGCAGGTTTTTTAAGTAATTTGTAGTCAACTTTTTTTATTAAAAAAATCTTTTTGAATAACTTTATTTATACTTAAATTATTGATTTTCAGTATTTTATAATCATTTAATAATCGTTATATTATATCTTATATGTTTTTTTGAAAAAAGAATTTGCTTCAACGTTTTTATCACCATTTAATTAGCCCGAATTGAGGAAAACTTCGGATAAAACAGAGACATAGGCACTCACTGAAAAAAATTTGCAGTGACAGGCATTTAAATAATTAAAATTTTAAATATTTTATCAAAAATAATGTTTTTTTATAAAAATACAAAATAGATGGTATAGATGGTGTTTCAAGGGTTACTTCAATAAAAAGACGAGAAAAGTTATACACTGTCTGTTTTTTGATTTTACAAATGTAGTTATCGGATTAAAATCAGTTGATAATAAATAGTTCCTTTATGTGTAAAATTATTACCCGCCATTTTTACATTTCAATTAAATGTATGCTTAACTTATTTTAATGTCTTGCTTCATTCATCACTTTTGATATTGCAAAATAACAGGTTATTTCAAGCAGCTTCAACTACAAAAAAAGACCTTTTCCAACAAGAATATCTTAATTGAATAAATTGTTAATTTGTCTATTTTAATTATAAATAATTAATAATCAGTATATTATGAAGTAATTATTTAATTTATTTATAAAAATAAATCCGAAAAAAACAGAAGATTTTTTACTCAAAAAGGTAGAAAAAAGTAGAAGTAAGAACGGAAAAGAACAGAGAGAGCAAGAGGTTTTTTGTACCTTTACATAGGAGCGCAAACATCGCCAATCTGAAAATTTATGAAAAAAATACTAAAAATCTTGGGTGTACTTGCCCTCATTATTATTGTGGGGCTGATTGCTTTGCGCTTCGCCCTCAGTGAGCGGATGCCCAATGGAGAACAAGGCGCAGCAGCCGATGCTTTGGCAGAAAAAATGCTGACAGCCATCAACAAACCCGCCTGGGATTCGACGGGCATGGTGCAGTGGACTTTTCATGGTCGCAGCGAACATGATTTTCTGTGGGATAAAACACGCAATTGGGTACAAGTCAAATGGGCAGAAAATGAGGTCTATGTGATGCTGGATAGCCTGACAGGTGTGGCCTTTGAAAACGGTAAACGACTTGAAGGCGAAAAATCGGATGAACTGGTCAATACGGCTTGGGAATTTTTCGCCAATGATTCTTTCTGGCTCAATGCCCCTTCAAAAGTATTCGATAAAGGTACGGAAAGGCGACTCGTCAAACTTGACAATGGCGAAGAAGCCCTCCTAATCACCTATGCCTCCGGCGGCGTAACTCCCGGCGATTCGTACCTCTGGATGCTGGATGAAAACGGCTTGCCGACATCATGGAAAATGTGGGTAAAAATCATCCCTATCGGTGGCACACCCACCACTTGGTACGACTGGACGACCTTAGAAACAGGCGCGAAAATCGCACAAAATCACTCACTGGAAATCGCAGGTAAAAAGATGGATATTGCCATTAGCAATTTAAAAGGCGCAAAGGATTTGACCTCATTCGGCTTGGGTAAAGACCCTTTTGTTGTATTAAATGAATGACTGGACATAAAAACAAACTTGCCAGACATTTTCAAAATGTCTGACAAGTTTTAACTCAAATTCAAAGTAAATAGCGAGTCACTTTATAAACTCCATAAACCCACTCACCTCGCAATAATAAACTTTTCAACTGCCTGCCATTCACCCGATTGTAAGGTACAGAAATAGACCCCTGCCGGAAGTTGAGCTATGTTCATATTAATGGGTGAATCCGTAATCAGTTCAATATCATTGATTTGTCGCACCAATTTGCCAAAGGCATCATAAATCTGTATTTGTGCTGTTGTATTTTCAGAAATTTCAGCAACTAATTGAATCGTTTGATTGGCAGGATTTGGATACAGGGTAAATGATGAAGCGGAGGACAGGTCTTCTTTTGCACCGCTTGATACTTCATCAGCACCGATGTCTATGCGCGATGTTCTGTTATCACAATCAATATCATTGCTTACTTCGCTTAATGACGTACCTGCGTCCACGATACCTGCGGGTCTGCCGACGAGGTGATAATCGTGATTGGCAGCATCAACAAAAATACTTAAATCAGATGTGCGGTAATTATCGCTTGTGGTAGCTGTGGGCGCACCGCTTCGTTGGGCAACATTGCCGGAAATCAGATTATTGATGATACGCACATCGTTAGTCGCCGAAAATCTGTATTCGATAGAATTAGAGTAGTTATCTGTAATGACGGTATTGTTATAAACTTTTGTGCCGGGCGAATATTCGAGACCGATACCTACATCGCGATTGGTATGTACAAAATTATTCATAATCAATCCGCCTGTGTGTCCGTTTCCAAGAGCATCGCCTAAGCCAAATCCGATGCCTCTGTCGCAGTTCGTAATTTGATTATTGGTCACGATAGTTCCTTCACAAACCCGCCATAGATGTATGGCATGTTCGGAGAGTCCCGCTTCCGGCGAGCGAATACCATCAAAAGTATTATTACTGATGAGCCAGTCTCTCGACCTGTGGGCATCTATGCCTCCGGTATAGAATTGATAAGCGATACCCGCCGTAAATTCAAATGCACAACACAAGACTCTGCCTCTGTCGGAGAAGTTGCTGCCGTCGCCGCCCGATACTTTCAACATTTGTTCATTTATATCTACAAAGCGGACATTGATTGCCGTAAAATCGTCGGCATCTTCGTATGCTTGTATTTGAATGGCATGGGTAGATACTTCGCCAACAGTCAGGTCGGCTACCGAAAAGTTGTCTGCATTTACCCAAAAGATAGCCGGCACGCCACCATTATAACCTTGCCCCTTGATGAATACATCATCGCGGTTTCCGGTAGTTCCCATAACGGTCACGTTGGGCATATTCTTAGCGATAGAGAAACCGCGATCCAGTTGATATTCTCCCGGCTCTAGTTTAATGGTCATGTTACCGTTTTGGTTATTGGCTTGGCTAATGGCATTTCTGAGTTCGGCAACATTTCGGACGGTCACTACATTACCGGGTTGCGCTACGGCGGGGCAATCGCATGTACCGGAAATGGGTGTATCACAATCGGCTTTTGTCAAACTTACATTGTCTATGTAGGTATTGCTACGATTGCCGCCCATGTAAAAAATAAAATTGGCATTATTGTCAGTGGGTCTGTTCATGGTAAAATTGAAGGTATAATCCCGCATGTTTGGGCTGAGATTGACAACAGTTTCAAAATACCTTGTATATGGTGAGCCTTGCAATTCGACCAGTACCGTCAAGGGGCGGTTAGCATCTGCCCTTGCGCTGAATTTGACTGTATAATCTTCACCTTGCTCAACTGGAATATTTCTTTGAATAAAACCAACACCCCAAGGCACAGTACTTGATTGAATATTGCTAATAGCGGCAAGACCATTGAGAGAACTTAGGTCAGCACCCCAAACTCCCCAAGGGGCTGTATCATTATCAAAAGTATTATTGGTCAATAACTCACACTCACCTCCGCCACAAGAATTCGGTACGCAGGGGGCGTTGTCGTCAGGGTCATTGCCTATACATACGCCGTCATTGTCTGCATCGGTGTAAGTGCCGCCTGTACAGTTGCAATTGGCATCGTAGGTTTCTCCGGTGGTGCATGGGTCTTGGTCGTTACAGCTTTGCCCTTGCTGCGAACAGGATGACCCACCACAGTCGGTTTTTGTCAAACTGACATTATCTATATAAGTATTAACGGTACTATTGCCTATGAAGAACATAAAATTGGCATCGTCATCACTAGGGTCGGTCATGGTAAAATTGAAGGTATAATCCTGCATATTTGTATTGAGGTTGACCGTTGCATCAAAGTATCCTGTATATGGCGATCCGTCCAGTTGAAGCACTACACTCAATGGGCGGCTGGCATCTGCCCTTGCGCTGAATTTGACCGTATAATTTTCGCCTTGCTCAAGCGGAACGCCGGATTGCATCATCACAATTTCCCAGTTTCGGGTACTTGGTTGAATATTGGTGACGGCGGCAAGACCATTGACCGATGCCACATTACATCCCCAATTTATCCAAGGAGATTTATCATTATCAAAAGTATTATTGGTCAATAATTCACACTCGCTTCCGCCACAAGAATTGGGTACGCAGGGGTCATTATCGTTGGGGTCAATATCTGCACATACACCGTCATTGTCTGCATCGGTACAAGTGGGTTCGACATTTATTTTATAAGCAACAATAGCGGGCAATCTTTCATGTTGATTAGTAGAAGCTCCGTCATGAATTGTGAGGTATAAAATACCATTATCGGCATCAAAAGTTCCTCCGCTTATGGTTTGCAAATCCCAGGGTCTTGGGTTTTCATCCGTCCTGAACAACTCCTCAAAAAAACCATAATCATAAGGACGCAACTCATGGGGCTGTTGTAAGCCGTTTTTTACGTCCAGCAAGTCATTGACATCCCAAAGCCAGTAATAATTATAATAGTCTTCGCCGTCATAAGGGCAAGGACCGGGGCAGGTATATCCATGATTTTGTTCGGGTTTGTAACCAATGCCTGAAACTTGTCCGCCGGAAGCACCGATAGTCAAATAAGTACGGGTGCCGGGAATGATAAAACCATAAGAGGCATACGATATTTCCGTCCACAAATCATTTGTGCCGATTATGCCGTCAGCATCTTCAAAAGTGTGTCCGGTAAAAGAAGCATCGCCGTTGACTTCCACCATATTATAAAATGGGTTTTCATAATCATAGTCTGCATGAAGCGGATTTTCGAGCGAAAAATCAAGTAATGCCGTTGTAGGTATGTTGCCGGAAGCACCGCTGATGTCGGCGGGATTAAAAACAAAAGCCGAAGGACCTATGGAATAACGCCTGTTGATAGCCCGTTTTCCGGCATGCCCCGCTATATGGCTTCCGCCGAGTAATGTTCGCCATTCAGTCGGAACAGGAGACATCCAACCGGCAGCATGTACAGCACCCTCAAGTTCGTAAAAACCGTTCACAGCACTGTTGGCAAGATTAGAAGCATTTTCGACCACCAAAGTAGTGTGTGTATTATCGGCTTCTCCGTCATACCTATCTTCGGCATTGACAATCAGTTTGCCATTGACGAGTGCTATACCGTTGATTACTTCAATGTTCTGCGGATTACCGGAAGGGGCTACACTTACTACGGGGCTAAAATTTTGTAAAAGCGTAGCCTGATTGAGTGCCGATAGGTCTGTTTTGGTATTGACCAAGTCGGGAATGGAAAATTCGGCAATTTTACCATATCTATGATGCCCCGCTATAAAAAGTGAATTATTGGCGCGATTATAAACGATAGCTCCGCTTGAAGAGTTGGCACTCATATCAAGCGGCTGTGTTGGTGGAATGGCAAAAGCTCCCTGATATTCCAAGTCATCTATCTGTAAGAGGGGCAGCGTGGTGGGTTGTGCGATGAGACTGATAGCCTGTGAGAAACACAGCATCAGTATCATTCTTAGAGTAGTTAGTTTAATAATCTTATTCATTATTATTATTTTTAGTTGTGAATAATTGAAATTTTATTAAATATTTATTTTTTAATTATTTTAATAAAATCCTGTATAAATAATTTATTTTTAATGAAAATATTATACTTTTTTTTATAAAAATATTTTTAATTATTTATTGTAACTTGGCAATGTCATGTTCTATTTTTATTTAATATAGTTGGCATTTTGCTCTTGAATTTGGGCTAAAACTCGTCTGACATTTTCAAAATTCACCGATGATGTCATATTTTTCCTGCAAAGTTTAAATGTCTGACGAGTTTTAGCCCAAATTCGGAAAAAATATCCCATGTTAAATACAAACATATTTTTATTTTTAAAACATGACCTTGTCAAGGTAATTACTATAATTATTTCTTATAAAACTAAAATAAAATTATAATTTGTTTTTAAATTCAAAATAGCATAATACATCCATTTACAAGCATAGTATTTCGATGTTTTTATTTTTATTTAAAAAATAAATTAATACGAAAAAATACTTATATCATGTGATTTGGGGGAATCATAATCTATGTGTGGAATGTGTAGATTAGAGGTATTTGTAGTAGATATATCAGATAAGGGTTTCGTAATTTAAACAAGCTGAGGGGAAACACTGTACTGACGACTTTAGTCGTCATATAAATTTTATTTTAATTTTTAATTTGTTAAAATAAAATAATTTATAAATATACTTTTATTTCACGCGACGGCTAAAGTCGTCGGTACGGTGTTTCCTGTCAATCTGTAAGGCAGTTATTATGGAGTGGATTAAAATGTGTTAATCATTTATATAAGTAATTTAAGTGTTTTATATCCTAAGGTACCGTCTGTTGATAGGAAATGAATATGTATCAGATAAATACCTCTCGGAAGGTGGCTTTTATCTATGTCAATTTGATATTTTCCTGCGGTGGAACTTGCTTTGTGGATTGTACCTAATTGTTGTCCGTGTATGCTGTATAAGCTGATGTCAATTGTGCCATCTTGCACCAATGTATAATCCAAACGCACATTCGCTCCTGATGAATTAATTAAGTTTTCGGAGAATGTATGACCGGAAGAAGCCCGCGCCTCTGCACCGCCATCCAAGCTAGAACCACCGATTTCCACAAGCCCGTCTGTTGACATACTGTAGCCGCCACTGATGTTGATTTCGGGAGGGGCAAAACTTGGTAAGTCTCTGACTATGACGACGAAGAGTGTGCCGTCATCAATGATTTGGTCAGAATTATCTGCTCTTGTAAGTGCTATATGCAGGATGCCATTATTATTGATATAAAAATAAGTATCGGGCTGAAGTGAGGAGCCGCTTGTATCTATTTGAATGTTGTTATGGTCTATGGCACTAAGGTCTATTGCGACGCTCATGCTACGTGCGCTAATCGGCGTATCTGAAGCTATACCTACTCCAATACGCATTTCATTACTTGCATTATCCGCTAGTGCTTCTGCCACAAATATAGCTTCTGTCGGGTTTTGCTCATGCGGAGTATCGCCATAGGTGTTGCCGAAGTTGGCTGCCAGTACCTCTACATCAAGCGTATCAACCGTACCGTCTCCATTAGCGTCCTGATGTTTGCTATTGATGCCATTTACCGAGTTGTTCCAATCCGGAGCGGCTTGTGGTGTCCAGTCAATCGTTGCGTTGGGACGAACAGCACCGTTGTAGCCATAAGCCTCTGCGAGATATAATACATCTTTTCCGTCCACCATCGAATCGTTATTACAATCGCCGGGCAAGACTAAATTTGTATCGCATGTACCCATCGCGCAAAAATCTTCCCATGCAATATCGAAGTCATTGCCATCACTGACAAACTCATTGCTATTGTATAATGGGTTTAATTGATTGCATAAATTTGACAGGTTGGGGTCGTAACAAGCACTGAGTTGATTATCGCTCAAATTCAAAAGTACCAAATTACTTAAATCACCAATTTCTGACGGAATACTGCCATCGAGTTGATTTTTGTGTAAATTCAACTTTCTCAACTGACTTAAATCACCAATTTCCGGCGGTATATTGCCACTGAGTTGATTTTCAAACAAATATAACTCTGTCAAATTATTTAAATTACTCAACTCCGGGGGAATAGCATCATTGAGTTGATTGCCGTTCAACCACAATTTTTCCAATGTGCTTAAATTACTCAATTCAGGGGGAATAGTGCCGATTAATTCATTATAAGATAAATTGAAAAGTATCAAATTACTTAAATTGCCTAGTTCCGGTGGAATGTTGCCGACAAAATCATTAGCCCCCAAATCAAGCTCTGTAAGCTGGCTTAAATTGGCGATTTCCGGCGGAATGTTGCCACTAAGATTGTTGCGTACCAAATCCAATTCTATCAGATGGCTCAACTGACCTAAGTTTGGCGGAATAGTACCTATGAGTTGATTATCCCGCAAACTCAAACGTTCCAGATAACTTAAATTGGCGATTTCCGGCGGAATACTACCGTTCAGATTGTTGCCGTTTTCAGCCTCCCAAGTACAATTCGGGTTTCCGTCCATATCAATACAAATGACACAGCCCTCTGCATTGCTTGTCACGCCATACCATGTACTTAGATCTGTACCTGTGGGTATAGTCGGGTTCATTGCAAAAAAAACCGAATCGGGCCAATTTGTATTATCCGTCCAGTTGTCTCCTTGTGTGTTTAGATAGAGCGCACGCAGAGCGATGTAGTCTTGTTCTTCACATTGAGCTTGAAGCTGTGCGGCTATCATGCAAAGCAAGAAAGTTTGAATTAAAATTTTCATAATTTAATGGTTTTTTCATTTCAGTGACGATGGATATCGGCTGAATAGGTGTGGCATTTACAAATATAAAGACGTATTTTTGCATATATTTATACATTTTTGCCTTTCATCAGCTCAATTTAATTTTATATTTTTTTATAAAAAACTAATAATCAGTATTTTATATTTTTTAAAATAATAATAAAACATGAAAAAAAGACCATTTTTATGTATCGAACTTTTAAAGACTTTTTCTAAAAAAGAAATAGCGGACTTGATACATTTTGTCTCCTGCCCTTGTTTTAATGAAGATGAATCTATGGTTGGCTTGTTAAAGTCCTTGAGAAGGTATGCACTGAACGCGAAAGAATTTGACGCAGAAGTACAATATACGGTTTACGAAAAAACATTTGCAAATAAATCCGTCTCTCAATATACGTTAAGCAACAATCAGCGGAGTTTTCTCAATGCCAAAATGAATGTCCTGATGCGTTTGGCGGAGCAATTTTTGGCGATACAGGCACTCAAAACTAATGTTTCCTATAAATGTGAATTGCTATACGATACCTTATTGAAACGCCAACAATATTGGTTGCTCAACCGACATCTGACCAAGCATAAAAAGGAGCTATCTCAACAAAAAGAAAAAGATACCGCTTATTATGCCCACCAAGCTAAAGTGGAAAAGGTTAATTTTAATTACTTGCATTACAGTGGTCAGTTGATACAAGAGGATAATTTACCGGACTTAATCTTCAGTACGGATTTGCATTATCTTTTAGACAAACTGGAATTGCAAATTACGGCACTTTCGATGCAGTATTTGCCCGGAAAAAAAGAATATGACCTGAGTTCGATGAAAGCGACGACTTCATTATTGAATTTGCCACAGTACGCCGGACATCCGCTGATTATTCTTTATCGTGCCAATATTGTTTTAATGGAAACAGAATCGGAGGAGGCATACACTGATTTATTGCTGTTGGTAGAACAATATGAATCCTTAGTGCCGATAACTATTTTAAAAAATTTTTATACCACAGCTATAAATTATTGTGTTGCCCAAATCCATTTCGGCGTATTGGACTATGTGAAAAATATGTTCAATTTATATAAGTTAATGGATAGCAAAAACTTATTGATTGACAATGGTTTTATCTCCGCGAATGACCTTAAAAATATTGTCACCGCCGCCTGTCGCGTAGAAGAATTTGTATGGGCGGAAGAAGCTATTGAACGCTATCGTTCATACCTCAGAAAGCCGATAAGAGACAGCGTTTGTCATTTCAATCTTGGTGTCATTGCTTTTCATCGGCAAGATTATGAAGCCGCCCACAATAAGTTTATTCAAGTTGATAAAATTGACAGAATTTATGACATCAACATTCGTATATTGATACTCAAATGTTTGTATGAAAAAGAAAAAGAGTATAGCGAACCTACGATGCAGGCTTTTCGTTCTGCACACAAATATTTCAAAGATAATCAATCACTATCTGCCGAAAATAAAAGACCTTTTATCAACTTCATCCAAATCCTCATCAAGCTTTATCGCCTTCGCCACAATATCAATGCTACCAAAGCGGACACAGAACGCATCAAAGAAAAATTGGAACAACAAAAAGTCAATAGTGACAAACGTTGGCTGTTACAAAAAATAGAAGAATTGGGGCAGAAAATAAAATAGCGGCTGCCTGTTCCCTACTCGATTCAGGAAAGACAGCCGTTACATTTTACATATTTAACTTGGGTTAAAACTTCACCAATTTCTGCACGCCATGACTATCTGAGGTCGTCAGGTGTATCAGGTAAATTCCGCTTGGTAAATCACTTGTATTAATCGTTTCAATATGATTTCCGGCAGCTTCATTTTCCTTGTTTTTAATGACCTTAATTCGCTTGCCTTCTTGTGTAAATAATTGAATACTAATGGGTTCTGTTTGTGTTAAATCGTATTCAATATTAAAAGAAGTTGTAAACGGATTGGGAGAAACGCCGAAATTGATGCTTTGCATGTCTGTTTCTACCTTATTGGAATTTAATGATATATTAGGAATTTTGTAATTGAAGAAGGTCCATTTTCCCTTACTATTCGGGACTCCAACAGACTCATCGCCGGATTGTCCGGTCACTGTCCATTCCATACCTTGCAACCACCAGTCTTCATTGAAAACGGGTGTATTATTGGGCAAGTCGGCTTCTCTACGTGCCAATTCCTTTACAAATTTTTTGACATCTATATTGTATGTATGCCTATCTGTATCGAAAGGCGCATCAGGATTTGGTCTGAAATTTTGAGGAATAATATTATAAGATGCTTTTTCGCCGACACCACCCGGCATGGTTCTGAGTACATCGTAGGTAATATTATTTTCGATAATTGTGCCGAGATACCTAAACTCTCGTGCCACATTTTGACCTGTACATTTGTCCTCACCAATATCCGTATAACCTTCCGGTGTAAATTTGTCTTTAAAATTCCCCGAATTATCCCATGTGTGTATGATGATGTCGCATTTTGTGCCGCAAGGCTTCTCCCTGTCAAAATTTTCGGAAATCCATGCAGTCATATTAATATGACATCTGCCTGAACTACCTGCTGTCCACTGTCCGGTAGCTTCACAATTCAAATCGCTACGGGGAATCTGATTGATACGAGTGGGGAAGCCGTTTTCTATTCTATCATAAGTCCATTCAGATCTTAATGCTTTGTAATCAAATTCTTCACTACTCGCTCCCGAACCATTATTATCCCATTCTACCCAAAAAATGCCTTCGGGTTCTCCCCAAAATGCTTTGAGTGGTCCATTCCATTCACTACTGACATACATATTGGCTTCATAATGCTTCTTTGTTCCAAGGTGTTGATTACTCCTTTCCGGATAAACTTTACAAACACCTTCCACCGGACCGCAATCCGATGTATAGGTAGAAGTCAAGGTCAAGTCGAGACGTGGCACCCCAATATCCGTCCAATTCGCATCGTATAAAAATGCCTGTAAATAATTATTAGCGGAAGGCGAACTCACCGTTAAAGGAAGCGTGATTTGCCCCGAACCAGCCGATACATTTTCAAATTTATAATCAAATCTATTCCAATTTTCATCAAAAAGCTGTATGAAAATAAGACCATCTTCGCTAATAGAATAATCTAATGTAAAATCATTTGTTCCGGCAGAAATACCTGTCGGTTCGGGATTCCATACGAGTGAATTGGTGGCAGGTGGAGGCGATACCTCACCGGGCAGCGTCAAGTCAAGACGTGGAGTACCAATATCCCCCCAAGCGGAATCAAACAAAAAAGCCTGCAAATAATTATTATCGGCAGAAGGTGAACTGACCGATAGTGGAAGCGTGACTTGTCCTGTTCCTGATGAAACACTTTGGAAATTTTGGTCCAGTTTATTCCAATCTTTATCAAAGACTTGCACGAAAACGACACCATTTTGATCGATAGAATAATCTAATCTAATGTTATTGTTTCCACTACTAATAACTGTCGGTTCGGGATTCCATGCGAGTGAATTTGCGCCCGAACCGCCTGCGTAAGAGACGTTTACTTGCAAGGTTTCCACAAGCGGCGACCAACTATTATCCAGTAATTTAGCTTGCAAAAAATTAGTCGCGGAAGGTGTACTGTCCGGTGTCAAAGTCAATGTAATTTGCCCCGAACCTGCCGAGATATTTTGTGGTTGTTGTCCTATCGGATTCCAATTTTCATCAAAAAGCTGTACGACGACAATGCTGTTTTGGTCAGTAGAATAATTTAAGCTAATGTCATTGCTGCCCGACGAAATACTCGTAGGTTCAGGATTCCACGATATGGAATTGTTGGCTGTTGCTAAAGTAGTCATCATACTCATTATTACAGCAAAGAGCATGGGAATACTTGTTTGAATGTTAATCATTGTTTCTGTCTGTTTTTAAATTAAATAATTGTTTAATAAAATATTTTTAAAATAAATTTATATTAATATATTCGACAATATTATGTTTTAATTTTTAATAATATTGAAATAAATTATATTTTAATATAAAAAGGTCGCACTAAAATGTAGCTATTTTTTAATTTATTTATTATTTAAAATTAACTATTTATAAATATTTTTTATTATAAAGTAATTTATAAATTTTCTTATTTTAGTAGAATCATTTAAAATTATATATTTTATTTTTAATGTGTTTATTTGAAAATACAAGGCAAACGTCTAAATTTGCCTTGTACTTTATTTTTTGTATTAATTCACGTTTCGCTGAAATCAAAATTAAAAAATAACAATTGGAGCGAAATGCCCCGTACCGACGACTTTAGCCAACCTGTGCGATTAAAATAGTGGGCGGTAAAATCCCGCTTTATGCCGTTCAAGATGCGTTAGCATCGCCCCCGTTTGTAGCAAAAACCCAAGCAAAACCTATCAAGGTGCGTAGCACCGACACCCTTAAATGTACAAACAGTGCCGCTCCTACGGAGCTTAGGAGATTTTGGGGATTATTTTGCTACAAACAGGGTCGGTACTAAGGTACCTTTATCGCAAAAAGTCGATTTGCAAGTCTCAACTTATTTTAATCGCACAGGTTGGCTAAAG
>CALIZI010000404.1 GCA_938028705.1 uncultured Saprospiraceae bacterium
ACAACTGACCGAGTTCAACCTTTTCGATGATAATGTAAGATACACTGCCCCGATGCCCGGTGCCAGTGGTAATTATTTTTATCATAATAGAAGAATATATAATTCGTCCGGTAATCTACACACCAATCTGAACGAATCAAACATCGAACACTCTTGCAATGGCAGACTTGCCAATGGCGATGATGGTTATTTTGCGGTGTCCTTTGCACAAGGACCGAATGGCGGTTGTCTCGGCAATCTCATCCAGCACAATATGCGGACGGGTGAGTGTACGCCTTTGATTAGTCAAGGGCAGGGTTATCCTTACTCAAAATCGGGTACGCATGTCTCCGCAATAGCGCACAAAAATACGCAGGGTGGTTGGGTTGCTGCCTCTATGGTTGGCTTTGAAGAAGACGGACAATCCTTGCTCGACCAAGAACTGGTCCTCGCAAGAATGGATGAGCAAGGCAATGTCACCGTATGTCGTGTCGGACATCACCGCAGCGACGAGGATCAGTTTGATTATTGGGGAGAGCCGCATGTGTCGATTAGTCCGACTGGTACACGCTTGGTTTTTGCTTCAGATTGGAGTGGTGCAGAGGACGGGCAATCAGTCGATACTTACGTAGTCGAACTGCCTGCTTATCAGCAAGATTTACTACCGATAGCATTAGTTGATTTTACAGCAAAAGAAAATAATCGTAAGGTGTATTTGGACTGGTCAACTGCCACTGAGACCAATAATGCTCATTTTATTGTCGAACATTTCGCCGGAAATACATCATTTAAATCAATAGGAAGAATCGCTGGAAATGGCACAACCAATACGCCACAAAATTATCAATTTACCGACCATTCACCTAAATACGGCGTAAATTATTATCGCCTAAAACAAGTGGATACGGACGGTAAATTTACCTATTCCAATGTGATTTCTATTTTAATACAAAAATTTGATAATGAGATATTTATACAACCAAATCCGGTGAAAGATATTGCTAAAATCATATTGAATAGTACCAACGAAGCACCTGTAAATTTCACACTGACAGACGCTTACGGGCGTATAGTTGCTACCCATATTTTTTCCATTCAAAAAGGTATCAATACATTGGAATGGGAAGTCAGCACACTGGCTTCGGGGATGTATTTTTTGAGACAAAATAATACCAGACATCCAGTGGTGAAATTGTTAGTATTGTAGTTTTCATATTTTTCCACAAGACACAAGTTAAGTTTCTATTTACAAAAAAAAACACATTTACATAAAATATATTTTCCATTTATTTTAAATTTAACAATAACTTATATTTTTATTTTAAGATTACAAACGAATTAAATATTATGAAATTAAGAATAGTGATTATGATGCTATTGTGTGCTGCCTTTATGCAGGCACAAGACCTCTCTTCGGGCTTACAAGTCGTCAATGACTTAGGCAATTACCCGATGCAAAATATGTCCAAACCTGCTTATTTGGATAGCTATGTTGACCCTTCATTTGGCACGACCATTCGCCGTATTTCGAATGTCGGAAATGGTGGTGTTATCAAGCCAATGTACAGCACCATTCAGGCTTGGAACGCCGACGAATCGTACATGATTTTGTATGAGCGCGGACGCGGACACCAACTACTTGATGGTATGACATATCAGTTTATTCGTTATCTGGATGATATTCGTCCTGATGATATTGAGCAAATATTTTGGGATTTTGACGACCCCAATATTTTTTATTATGTCGATAATGCCAATAACGACCTCATACGATATCGAGTCAACAATTCGAGCAAACAGGTCATCGTCAATTTGGGTTCATTGACCAATTGTGGCAATATTATCATGGGTAATGATGTGCAGATGATGTCTTGGGATTCGGATATTGTCAGCTTCAGATGCAATAATCAAAGAGCGTATTCTTATAGTATTTCTACCGGCACACTCCGCGAATTTAACTTCAGTAATGGCAATCTGGAATATACCGCACCGATGCCCGGACCAAGTGGCGACCGCTTTTATCATCGCAGAAATATCTATGGTTCAAATGGTAATTACCAGCGCAGACTCAACGAAAGTAAGATAGAACACTCCTGCACCGGCCAGTTGGCGAATGGTGATGATGGTCATTTTGCCATCGCTTTTTCGGCAGGACAAAACGGCGGTTGTCAGGGCAATATCATACAACACAACATGCGTACAGGCGAGTGTACGCCCTTGATTAGCGAGGGACAGGGCTATCCTTATCCGAAATCAGGTACGCACATATCCGCACTCGCGCACAAAAACACGCAAGGCGGTTGGGTGGCTGCCTCTATGGTTGGTTTTCAGGAAGACGGGCAATCGCTACTCGACCAAGAACTCGTCGTCGCAAGAGCTGACCAAAACGGCAATGTCACCGTATGCCGAATCGGACACCACAGAAGCGATGAAAATGAGTTCGATTATTTCGGCGAACCACATGCTTCTATCAGCCCGACGGGTACGCGGGTAGTTTTTGCTTCTGATTGGAGTGGCTCCCAAGACGGACAATCTATTGATACCTATGTCGTAGAGCTACCTACTTTCGGAGGAACGCCACCACCACCGCCATCCGGAGACAATTCGCTTTCGTGGGATACCGAACCGACGAGTATCTCAACCGGAAATAACAGCTTTACGATGGATTATTCCATTAACCAAAATGGCGTTGTATTTATACAGGTTTTTGATGAAAATTGGAACAAAATTGACGATGATTACCAAGTTGTTTCATCAGGCACAAAGCGTATCACCCTCAATTTGGATGTGCCGAATGGTGCAGCTTCTGCCAATAATAATCATTTGCAGGCGATGTTATTCAATTCGGATTGGACTGAGGAACTTGCAACACGTCTTGAACTGGATGTATCCTCTGGCAGTACACCGCCGCCGCCGCCACCTACAAGCAATTCGCTCAAATGGAATCCTACACCAACAAGTATTTCAGGTGGCACGAATAATTTTACATTAGATTATTCTATTAATCAAAATGGTATTGTTTTCATACAAGTTTTTGATAAAGATTGGAATCGCTTTGATTATTATACTGAAAACGTTTCGACCGGTTCGAGGCAAGTTACCCTTCCGCTATCGGTCAGTTCACCTTCTGCCAATAATAATCACTTACAGGCATTCTTGCTCAGTTCGGATTGGAGTAGTGAATTTGAACGTCTTGAACTGGATTTACCCTCTGGCAATGCACCCCCACCACCGCCACCGTCATCCGGCAATTCGCTCAAATGGAGTACCACACCAACAAGTATTTCCAACGGAAATAACAGCTTCACGATGGATTATTCCATTGACAAAAAGGGTGTCGTATTTATACAGGTTTTTGATGAAAATTGGAATAAAATTGACCAAGACTATAGAGATGTCTCGGCAGGCGAAAATCGAATTACTCTTGACTTGGATGTGCCTAATGGCGCAGCTTCTTCCGGTAATAATAATTTACAAGCGATGCTGTTGAATTCAAGTTGGGTAGAAATGACGGATGTTCCAAGATTGGAAGAAACCCTCAATTTTTCTTCCAATAAACTGGAAACCGAAAGCATGTCTTTTAATGTTTTTCCCAATCCATTTTCTCATGCTTTTAATATTGAATATCATCTAACAAAATCACAAGCTGTTAGTATTCAATTATTTACACAAGAAGGAAAACGAGTTAAGGTCATTAACAAAACAAATCAAGCTGCCGGAAATCATATTGAAACCGTCACTATAGATAATTTGCCGAGTGGTATGTACCTATTGCATCTGACTACTTCAGATAGTCATGGCGTACAAAAATTGGTGAAATTTTGACATGTTTAAATTTTGCAGAAAAGTTTTGACACTTTTTTGACTTCATTTTAAAATAAAAACAATATTTCAGGTAAACTTCAAAGAGTTTAGTAAACGGGATAAACCCCTCTTTTTTAAATTTTTACAAAAAGTAATTATCTAATTTTAGAATAGAAAGGCAAACTTTACTCGCCTTGCATTTTTAAAATGCAAGGTGAGTAGGTTTTCCGAAAATTTTAAAAATCAACATATTATACATTATTAAAATAATACTTCATTCCCCTTACATTCAACAAAATATTACATTCGCATTTAAATAAATACATTATTAATATTCACATTTTAAAATAAATTATAACTTTATTTTAAAAATATAAAAGAATTAAGTGTCATGAAATTAAAAACAATGATTATCATGCTCTTGTGTGCTACGTGTATGTATGCACAAGACCTTTCATCGGGTTTATCCGTTGTCAATGACCTCAGCAATTATCCAATGCAGCCCATATCCAAACCCGGATATTTGCAGACCATTACCGACCCTTCTTTTGGTACGACCATTCGTCGGATTTCGAATGCGCCACAGGGCGGAATTATCAAGCCCATGTACAGCACCATTCAGGCTTGGAATGCCGACGAATCGCTCATGGTGCTGTTCGAGCGTGGGCGCGGACATCAGTTGCTCGACGGTATGACCTACCAATTTATCCGCTATTTGGATGATGTGCGTCCTGATGATATTGAACAAATATTCTGGGATTTTGACGACCCTGATATTTTTTATTATGTCGATAGAAGCAATAATAATTTTGTACGATATAGCGTCAGTAATGCAAGCGGAGAGGTGATTGTCAATTTGGGTACACTCGTCAACTGCCCCAATGTCTCTCTGGGCAATGACGTACAAATGATGTCTTGGGATTCGGATATTGTCGGCTTCAGATGTGGTAATGACCGTGTGTATTATTATCGAATTTCGACAGGACAACTGACCGAGTTCAACCTTTTCGATGATAATGTAAGATACACTGCCCCGATGCCCGGTGCCAGTGGTAATTATTTTTATCATAATAGAAGAATATATAATTCGTCCGGTAATCTACACACCAATCTG
>CALIZI010000405.1 GCA_938028705.1 uncultured Saprospiraceae bacterium
ATAATAATATACTTGTGTTTAGGGTGGAATATTTTTTCCGAATTTGGGCTAAAACTCGTCAGACATTTTCAAAATCTACCGATGAACTCATATTTTCCGACAAAGTTTAAATGTCAGACGAGTTTTAGCCCAAATTCAAGCCCAATGCGGTCCATTATTGAATAAAAATTTAAAATGAGCATGGGTACAAAAACGAATCGCACCCTCACCCTATTATCGTCGAACACCACCGAAAAGTCTGGCTATGCCACATACAATCAATCGGGAGACGAAATCATCACCCGTAAAATGACCAAAAGCAGTATCGGCTTTGAACTCAGTAATGATACCAAACAAACAGGCAGAGTGTGGGTCAATGACGAGCAGTATTTTGAAAATGTGCCGTTAGAGGCATGGGAATTTTACATCGCTGCCCTTACCGAAACAGCAAGACTGATGCAAAAGATTGATAAGATTGAAATAGAATAAAGATAACAAAGCCCCCCAAGTACCTATTAAGCCGCCCACGTAACACCTAGGACTTCGGTAGATTTAAAGGCTTTTACTAATGTAATATATTTTGAGGCAAACAAAAAAGAGAGTTACAAATATTAAATCTGTAACTCTCTGATAATCAAGTCGGAGCGGCAGGATTCGAACCTGCGACCCCCTGTTCCAAAAGCATAATCAATAAGTTTGTTTGTTATGAACTTAACTCTAAATATTGGTGCAAGTTATTATTTTTCAATGAATTAGCAAAATATAACTAAAATTAGTACCTGTTTATTATGTGTTTTTTAGTGTAATTTTTATGCAAATTTTATGCAAATCATTATATTTGCATACACATAACATAATAGACAAAATATGGACGTTCAAATTACAATCTTTTTAGACACCCGTAGGAAAAAGAAAAACGGCAAATACCCTGTAAAATTAAGGGTTTGGGGCGCAACGGTGCAAAAGCAAAAACTTTACCCAACCGGATTAGACCTTACCAAAGACGAATTTAAAAAAGCATGGATAAATCCGAAGCCCAAAGGTAAAAATTATGCAAATTTTATTTACCTCAATAAGCAATTAGAAAAAGCGGACGACACCGCAAAAGGATTAAAGCCGTTCACCTTTGAACAATTTGAAAGTAAGCTATTCACCAAAAAAGGTGACGGTAAGGACGTATTTTATCAGTATGCCGAAAAGATTAGCGAACTAAAACATAACGGACAAGTCGGTACAATGGAAACCTACGATTTAGCTCAAAAATCGTTGCGCGACTACCTCACTAACTGCAAAGGGAAAAAAGCACAAAGTTTATCATTCTACACTATCACGCCGGATTGGTTGCAAGGTTTTGAGAATTACATGGTCAATACCAAAGGGCGAAGCCCGACCACCGTTTCAATTTACTTGCGGACATTGCGTACCCTATTCAACAAAGCGATTAAGGCAAATTATATTGAGCAGTCCGTTTATCCCTTTGGTGACACTAAGGATGGCAAATATCAAATTCCGTCCGGTACGCATCAAAAGAAAGCATTAACCGAAGCACAATTTAAGACCCTAAAAAGTGCCGAAGCCCAAACACCCGAACAACGCAAGGCATTAGATTTTTGGTTGTTTTCATTCTATTGCAACGGTATGAACATCAAAGACATTGCACTACTCAAATATAAGCAAATAGAAGGCGATTGGATGACCTTTTACAGAGCCAAAACCATACGCACCGCCAAAAGTGACCGCAAAGAAATAATCGTCAATCTTACCGACTTTCCAAAACAAGTGATTGACCAATACGGACACCCCGACCACCGACCAAATGATTATGTATTTGGCATCATTGAGCCGGATGACGACCCCGACACCACGAAAAGGAAAATAAAGAAGTTTACACGCTTTATAAACCAACACGTCAAAAAAATAGCTGCCAACAATGATTTACCTACCGATATTTCTACCTATTGGGCGCGACATTCAAGGGCTACAATCGCACTTAATTTGGGTGCATCTACGGAGCAAATCAAAGACGAATTAGGACATAGTGACGTGCGGACGACTGAAGATTATTTAGCCGGATTTAATCGCAATAACAAAAAACAATTAGCTGCAGAAATTGCTAATCTGTAAACACTTAATATTAATAATAGACATGAAATTATTTGAAGATAGCGGTAGGTGGTGGATAGAAAATGGAGATGAAAAAATAGAGTTGAAAGCCAACCTGCCAGAACTCAAAAAAGATGAATTTGGTTATTTTTGGTGGTTTCAAGATGGCAATAGACGTGAAGTAGTAAATACCGACAATGTTCATGGTGGCTGTGATTTTTGCAAATCCCTTTTTATTGAAATAGAGCAAATAGATTTATTTACAGATGATATGGGAAGGGATGGACTTATTGAGTTTTTTGCAGGACACGAGTTTACAGCGTATTTTGATGGAAAGTATAAAGATGCCGAAGGTAAGTATGATTTTGACAGGCATTTTACTGATTTACAGGATGAAATAGAAGGGTTTGAAACGTATGAAAAAAGAAAATTTATAACAGATAAAATCATTGAAGATGTTGAACGTTGGAAAACTAACATATCAAGTAGGTTTTTTATGAAGTTTAAACAATTCGTTAAACCTAAACTTATTGAATTGTCTGTTAAACAGTCGCAACAACCAACAACCGAAATCACCTCAACCAAAACAAAAATCCTCTTCCTCACTGCGAATCCAAAAGACGAAGTACAGTTAGGGTTAGCAAGAGAAATACGTAAAGTGATGAATACATTGAATGGAGCTACAAATAGACACGACTTTGAGCTAATCAGTGAACCAGCAGTCGGAATACCAGATATAACAAAAGCAATGCAAAGAAAACCTGAAATTGTACACTTTTCAGGACATGGCAATATAGAAGGTTTGGCAGTAGAAGATGATAGCGGTTACTCTGATTTATTCCCGGTTGAAGGTTTAGATAGATTGTTTCGTTTATTCAAAGAAACTACAAAATGCGTGATTTTAAACGCTTGCGATTCAAAAGAATTGGCTAAGACAATAAGCAAACACGGTATTCATGTCATTGGTATGAATGACGAAATTGGAGACGAAGCAGCCCGTAAATTTGCCGTAGGATTTTATCAGAGTTTAGGCGAGGAAAATACGTATGAATTTGCTTTTGAAGTGGGAATGATACATATTTCAAACGAATATGATGACGCGAATACACCCGAACTTTGGTTTAATGGTAAACGAATAAAAAATTAAGCCAAAGTTGCCTAAATTACCCTGTCAATACTTAGCATGAATAACAAAGAACGCTTCTATATCTACTGCGATGAATCTGTCAAAAAGGGCAAATACTTTTCTGACTTTTACGGTGGTGTATTGGTCAATGAAAATGACTTTGAAACCATTAAAAATGCTTTGGATGCGAAATGTGCGGAATTAGCGATGTTTGAAGAAATCAAATGGACGAAAACCAACGTATTCCAACTGGAAAATTACCGACAAATCATGGACGTATTTTTTGAATATATCAAAGCCAATAAATTAAAAATACGCATCATGTTTACCCAAAACCGATATGCCGCTACTGATTTGACACATTATCAAAAACAACACAAATATCATTTACTGTATTATCAATTCCTTAAACACGCATTTGGATTGAAATACATTGGTGAAGCCCTACAAAAAGAGGAGATTCATTTAGAATTATTTTTTGACCGTTTGCCGGATAAAGAGGAGAAAAACGAGGAGTTCAAAAACCGTATTTGGGAGTTACAATCTATACCGACTTTTACCCATTCTAAAATCAAAATTGAAAAAGATGCGGTTATGGAAGTGGATAGCAAAAAGCATATTTTGTTACAATGTTTGGATGTAATTTTGGGTGCAATGGCATTTCGATTAAATCAAAAACACAAAGAAATTCCCGAAGGTGCAAAAAGACGCGGCAGACGAACCATAGCAAAAGAAAAGCTATACAAACACATTCACGCACACATTAGAGAGATATATCCAAATTTCAATATAGGTACAAGTACGGGAATAGAAGAACCGGAAGATATTTGGTTTCAGCAGTACAGACATTGGCGGTTTTTGCCAAAAAAACATGAGATACAGGAATAAAAAAAAGCCCCCAAAGTACCTACATAAGCCGCCTACGTAACACGTAGGACTTCGGTAGATTTAAAGGCTCTATACAAAGATAACGTTTTTTTGATAAAAAATGTTACTTTTTTTAGATTAAAATAGAACTTTGATAAACAGACGGCAACAATAACAACCTACTGACAATGAACGAACAAACATACAACAAAAGCGAAGCAGCCATATTTAGAAGCACAAAAGAGGTTTTTGGCAGACTGTCAAATATGGCATCGGGTTACACTATTTTTGTGAATGGCGTTATGATATTGTCGTCCGAAGCACTTTATCAGGCATTGAAATTTACAGCACACTCCGATATTCAGCACAAAATTATCAGTGAAAAAAGCCCCATGACGGCAAAAATGATAAGTCGCAAATATAACGACCTTGTAAGACCGGATTGGAACGACATTAGAATTGATGTGATGCGGTGGTGCTTATTGGTCAAACTCACTCAAAATTGGACTTTATTTTCCGAAGTGCTAATTTCTACGGGCGATGCTCCGATTGTCGAATATTCTACAAAGGATAAAGTTTGGGCTGCGATTGATACAGGCAACGGCACTTTAGAGGGCGCAAACGTACTCGGTAGGCTGTTAATGGAATTGAGACATACCGTAAAGACTAAAGATAGATTTGAGTGTGTAGAACCTTTGAACGTTCCCGACTTTCTACTTTATGAGAATGAAATTGAATGGGTATGTGATGAAACGAATGATATTTTTGATTTGGGCGAAGATGTACCCGAAGAACACCGACATTTAGCTTTTGCCTAAAGACAGCACTTTATTACGATAAGACATTAAAATATAAAAGCACCTTGTTTACAAGGTGCTTTTTTCGTTTGGAGCATAAAGCCGGATATAACTCATTATAAAACAGTATTTGGGGCAAATTTTGGGGCAAATAAAAAACGAGTTACAAACAAAATGTTCGTAACTCGTTGATAATCAAGTCGGGGCGGCAGGATTCGAACCTGCGACCCCCTGCTCCCAAAGCAGGTGCGCTAACCGGACTGCGCTACGCCCCGAAGGTCATAAAAAAGTGATTGGTTGGTGAGAACCAATCACTAAAAAATGGCGGAGAGAGCGGGATTCGAACCCGCGGTACCTGTTTCCAAGTACGCCGATTTAGCAAACCGGTGGTTTCAGCCACTCACCCATCTCTCCGATTGGACGGCAAAGATAATAACTTTGTCGAAATTCCAAATAGTAAATCAGATATTTTTTAAAACGTTTTTTCAAATAAAAAAGTTCCATCAAATTCGTAATTCGTTGATTCGTCAACTCGCTACTTGATACTCGCTACTTGACACTCACTACTTGATACTTACTACTCACTACTCACTACTTGACACTCACTACTCATACACACTCATTTGTATTTTCTTTTCGAGGTCTTCCACTACATTCTTAAACATTTCGTCGGTATCCAACAAATCGCTCACTGCTTTGCAGGAATAAATCACTGTACTGTGGTCGCGTCCGCCAAAATTATCACCAATCACTTTAAGCGATTTATTGGTCATATTTTTAGCTAAATACATAGATAGCTGACGTGCGATGACGATAGAGCGTTTGCGTGTTTTGCCTTTGAGTTTCTCCACGTTGAGGTCATAGTGTTCGGCAACCATTTTCTGGATAAACTCTACGGTAATCTCTTTCGATATTTCGCTAACAAAATTCTTAATCACTTCCTTCGCCAGTTCAATATCGACCTCTCTGCGGTTGAGTGAGGATTGGGCAACAAGAGAAATTAAAACGCCTTCCAATTCGCGAATATTATTTTTAATATTATAAGCAATAAATTCGGTCACATCAACGGGCAATTCCATACCCTCGCCGGAAAGTTTGCTCTCTACAATGGCGCGGCGTGTCTCAAAATCGGGTGCTTGTAAATCAGCCGATAATCCCCATTTGAAGCGCGAAATCAAACGTTCTTCCATGCCGTCGAGTTCCTTCGGCGGGCGGTCGGAAGTCAGGATAAGTTGCTTACCGTTTTGGTGCAATTGATTAAATATATGAAAGAAAATATCTTGTGTTTTCTGCTTATTAGCAAGGAATTGTATGTCGTCAACGATAAGAATATCTATCAATTGATAAAAATTCACAAAGTCATTGACTGCATTATTTTTCAATGATTCGATAAATTGATTCGTGAATTTTTCGGAAGATACATACAACATCGTTTTTTCCGGATGCTTTACTTTTACCTCATTGCCTATGGCATGTGCGAGGTGTGTTTTACCAAGCCCAACCTTACCAAATATAAACAGTGGATTGAATGCCGTACCACCGGGTTTTTTGGCGATTGCCAGACCCGCCGAGCGTGCCAGGCGATTGCAGTCACCTTCGATATAATTCTCAAATAAATAGGTCGGATTCAATTGGGCATCAATCTTCATTTTTTTGATACCCGGAATGACAAAGGGATTTTTGATTGACTCTTTAGGCAGTGAAATTTTATTGTCTTGCGGACTTACAGCCGACCCTCTGCGGGCTTTTTGCTGTACGCCGCTTTTATTCATCATGATTTGGTATTCCAAGCGGGCTTTCTCGCCCAATTCCTGACGCAAAGCATGGCGAAGCAGGGAGACATAATTCTCCTCCAACCATTCATAAAAGAATTTATTGGGAACAAGAATAGTGAGTGCTTCATCATTGACTGCAACTGCTTGAATCGGCTCAAACCAAGTCTTAAAACTTTGGGCATTGACTTGTTTTTGAATCGTTTTCAGACAGCTCTGCCAGACTGTATGATGGTCAATCGTTGTGTGTAGCATACATTGTGATAAAGGATTTGCTCTTGATTTTAAGAGTGATTCATTATAAATAGTGACCTATTCACTCATTTATTCATTCACTCATTTTTATTCAGCGGAGCAAAAGGGTTTACAAATAGCAAGTATAGCACAAGCCGTACCTACTGTATTTCTCATTGGCAGATGCAGTTCATAGTTGTTGGTTCATGGTTCATAGAAGTCTTCGGTAAAAATTATCTCACATCACAACTTACCATGAACTATGAACTATCAACCATGAACTAACTCACTCTTACATATCACACATTTACGTTTTTTATTTCTTTCAAAATACACATCCAGTCTGCCGAGCAAAATACCTGCCCAGCCTGCTTGTGTAATATGGACTTCGCGGTTATCTATGTTGGGGCGAATATCGGGACTGTCCATAAATGTGTGTGTGTGTCCGCCTATAATCAGGTCAATGTGGCGCGTATTTTCTGCCAGAATAACGTCGCTCACTTTTGCTTCGCCTGACGATGGAGGGTCGTATTGGTAGCCGAGATGCGACAGACAAATCACGTAGTCGCATTGCTCGTCTTGTTTTAGGAAGGCAGCATATTGATTTGCCTTCCCGATAGGGTCAAGATAACGGGTGTTGCCATAAAGATTGGAGGGTACAAGTCCTTTCAACTCTATACCGATTCCAAAAATGCCGATTTTCAAGTCACCTTTGCGGAAGATTTGGTAGGGCTTTACCCGGTCGTGCATAATGGTGTCTGAAAAATCGTAATTGGAGCTAATCAAAGAAAAATTGGCTTGTGGCAATTGTTTGTGCAAACCATCCAAGCCTGCATCAAAATCGTGGTTGCCAAGTGTGGCAGCATCGTACTTCATTTGGCTCATGAGTTTAAAGTCCAACTCACCGCCAAAGTAATTGAAATAAGGTGTGCCTTGAAAAATATCGCCCGCATCAAGTAGCAGAACATGCTCCTCTTCGCTTCTTATTTTTTCAATCAATTTGGCTCTGCGGGCTGCCCCGCCAAGCCCCTGCAATTTGCCGCCGTCCATTGGAAATGGCTCTATGCGACTATGCACGTCATTCGTATGGAGAATGGTCAACTTAATTAATTCCGGTTTGGTAAAAGACAACAAAGGAAAAGTTCCTGTACTTAAAAGAAATGTAGCACTGCCTACATTTTTAAGAAACTTTCGCCTGTCTTGTTTCATATCAAACAAAATATTTTAAGTATTTATTAAAGATTAGAAAAAATGATAATCTTTATTTTTACATTAATTAAGCGTAATAGTATTCTCCTGATAGAAGTGTTGTGAAATTTTTATTGTGTGTTTAAAAATTTCAATGAGAGGTGTTATTGGGTCATTTCAATCAGGGAGACGAAAGTAGGAATTATTTTCAAAAAAAAATAGTTTCACAAAGATTTTTTTTGAAAAATAAATATTCATAATGTAAGTTTAGTTGATTATTTTGAATTTACTAAAATTATTGATAATCAGTTTATTAAATATTACAAATAATAACTTTTTTCTACTGAACTACTGTAAAAACAAGGCTTCACGCTTCTTATATTTTGTAAGAAATCGTAAATCCTTAGTTTTCAATATTTTAGCGTTTTTAACAACATTAAAAGACTTACTAACATTATTGAAAAATAAATGTAAGAAATTGAAAAATATTTAGGGGGAGAAAATCCGAAAAATCTATTTTTTAAATTTATTTTTATAAAAACATTAATTTATAAAAATAAATATATTTAATGCAAAATAAAATTTGGTGGCATTTTGATGACAAAACGAGTAAAATTATATTATAAATAATTTTTATTATAGTTAAAAAAATATAAATTATTTGTTTGATATTAAAGCTAAGTTTGCCGTCTCCTTGTTAAACCCACAGGCAGATATGCGATAAAGAAAATCACCAAACCTACTAACTGGGCACCAATCACATACCAAGGCCAATCACCCAGATAATCAAGTACAGAAGCGGTAGTTGGTTTGTGCGATACATAGCCGTAATTTGCGTCTAAGATATAATTAATGGTAAATGCAAAAACGGTATAAACTTGAATCATCAAAAATGCCCGCCAGATACTTTTTAGTGTGGGTTTGAAGTCAAAAACTAGGGTCATATACACTGCATAAATCACCAATCCGCAGTGAACTATCCAGTATTTGAGATACATAAAATTTGGAAAACCATTATACAATTCGGGTGTGAGAATAGCTTGCACCGGACCCGCCAAAATCCAAAAATAAAACACCTCATGGACGCGATAATTCGGCTTCCACATCAGAAAAGGCAGCAAGAGCGCAATCAGGCTACAAAAGCCCACAGGCAGGTGTATTTTGACATCAAATTCGCCAAGACCAATGAGTATAAAGGTATATAGCAATAACCAAAAACAGACCGTTACGGCTATAAATCTACTCACGAAGAGTTGTGTGTTTTTACTCCAAAATCGCTTGGCAATAATCGGCAAAACAATACAAAGCACCAACATAATAATGATAGGAATAAGGTGCTGAGTACCAAAGGCAATAAAGTCTTTGTTGTAGGCAAAAAACGGGGAGTTCTTCATAGCGTTTAATTTTTATCAAAGTTTAGTCTTTGACACAAGATACGCTAAAAAGCTATACCGAACTAATCGCAAATCAACTAATTATAAATCAATAAACTACGCATTAATTTTTCGAATAAAATCTTCCAACATATCTTCCGAAAAAGTACCTTGACTAAAGTTGACGGATTTGATAAGCGGCAAGGATAAAAAGATGGCTTTGGCTTCGTAATCTTCCGGTTTATCAGCGTCGAGTGAAGTGCCAAAATTTTGTAACATTTTCTCTACAAAAGGTCGTCCGATGGGGTGGTCTTGGAGGTCGCGTAAAGGTGAAAATTTATCAAAAATACGCACTCGTTTTTGCTTGGAATGTAGGGTTACGGTTTCGCGCAAGCGTATGTCGCGCGACGAACTGCCCACCAAAATATCAAAATCACCCGACTCGGCAAACCACTCGCCCAATGCGGTATCAAAATAGGTAAAAGACCGTCTGTTGAGTTCCAACTGAACGTGGGCAGATGCGCCGGATTCCAGATGTATTTTGGTGAAGGCTTGCAATTCTTTGATGGGGCGTGGCAACTCGGATACCTTGTCGTGTACATATAGCTGCACGACTTCTGCCCCGGCTCGCTTGCCGATATTTTTTATGGTACAACTCACTTTCAGGGTGTCGGTATCACTAAATTCTTTTGAACTGACAACCAAATCGGAGTATTCAAAATCGGTATAAGACAAGCCATGCCCGAAAGGAAACATGACTTCCATACTTTTTGTATCGTAGTATCGGTAGCCGACAAAAATACCTTCGCGGTAGTCCACATTCCGGTTGCTGCCCGGAAAGTAAAGGTGAGAAGGATTATGCTGCAAACGCAATGGAAAACTCTCGGAGATTTTGCCTGACGGATTGGTTTTTCCAAACAAAATATTTGCCACTGCCGCACCGCTACCTTGCCCTGACAACCACGATTCAAGGATAGCAGGTACATCGCGTTCCCATTCTTCAACCTCTACGGCAGCACCGTTGGAGAGTACGGCAATTGTGTTGGGCTGAACTGTGGCTACCTCACGTATCAATGCTTTGTGCGATTCGGGCAGGTCGGCATGAAGGCGGTCAAGTCCTTCAGCTTCAAAATCATCGGGCAAGCCAATAAAAACGAGTGCAACATCCGATTTTTTAGCTATATCAATGGCTTTTGGGAGGTCGGCTTCCGCATACTTATCACCACGCGATTCGTAGAAAGGTAAGTAATTAATTTCAATATGATTGCCAAGTATATTTCGGATTTGTGCCAGCGCATTTTCTTCTTTATACGCATTGACATTGGAACTGCCGCTACCCTGATAACGTGGTGTCTCAGCAAATCTTCCCAACACAGCGACCGATTTTAATTTGCCTAAATCAAGCGGTAAAATATCGTTTTCATTTTTTAATAAAACAATACTTTCCTCTGCTGCACGTATGGCGAGTGTGTGATGTATATTAAGGTCAAGTTCGGTATTTACTTGTTTTAAGTTATTGGTTTTTAATGCGATACGCAAGAGAGGTTTTACGACTGTATCAAGACGTTGTTCGTCCAATGTACCGTTTTTGACAGCTTGTACGATTTTGTCGGAACTAAATTTATTGGCGGGCATTTCAAGGTTGAGTCCTGCATGTACGGCGCGGTCAGCCTTGTTCACTGCCGCCCAATCGGATATGACAATGCCTTCGTAGCCCCATTCATCACGCAGCACTTTTGTTAGCAACCATTCATGCTCATTTGCCCAAATACCATTGACTTTATTATAGGCACACATCATGGTCCAAGGGTCAGCTTCTTCGATGGCAATCTCAAATCCGCGCATATAAATTTCGCGTAAGGTGCGTTCATCCACATTAGAGCTATTCATCATGCGTTCATGCTCTTGATTGTTGGCAGTAAAGTGTTTGATACACGCTGCCACACCCTGCGACTGTACGCCCCGCACAAAAGCTGCGGCTATTTTGCCACTCAAATACGGGTCTTCGGAGTAGTATTCAAAATTGCGACCATTGAGTGGTGTACGCTTGATATTGAGTCCCGGACCGAGCAGGATTTGGATGTTATTTGCCTGACATTCTTTGCCTATTGCTGCGCTGATTTCTTCTATTAATTCGACATTCCACGTAGAGCCAAGTGCAGAGGCAGTCGGAAAACAAGTTGCCGGAATGGTATTCCCCAACTGGTTAGATGTCGTCTTTCTTACCTTGCGTAATCCATGCGGTCCGTCCGCAACATACATGGCAGGAATATTATATTTTTCAAAGGCTTGCGTGGACCAGACATCTTTGCCGGAAACGAATTTGGCTTTGTCTTCAAGTGTCATTTGAGCAATGATTTGCCCTAAGTCCTTATCTGTAAGTGTTTTATCTAATTTCATATACTAAGTGTTTTTTCTACACTATGTAAAAGTAGAATTTTTTTTTGTAAATTGGAGGTTAATGAGTAGTAATTAGTAACTCGTGATTCGTTAATTATTTCACTTTAAAATAAAATAATTTTATAAATACTTTATTTTTAGTAATATAATATTATAAATAAGTAAGTGGACTGAATTAAATTATAAAAATAATTTCACTAACTATCTAATTATCAGTATTTTAATGTATTTTTTTTATAAAATAAAAATGTCCTACTACTTATAAAAATAATTTAAAAATATTTTTTGAGTGTGACACACATTCATGGACTTATAATATGAAATTAGAAAAAGTCAAGATTAGCATGAGCATCCGTAATGACTGCTTTAGCTGTCAAGTGGGCAGTAATTTGTCACAAAGCAATGATTTTCAAGTAATTGAATGTTGA
>CALIZI010000406.1 GCA_938028705.1 uncultured Saprospiraceae bacterium
TTAGGTTTAAAATTATACTTTTTATTTTACAAAATGTTTCATTGTTATATTGCTATATTGTTGATAAACAGGTATTTATGATTTGATTTTGGCTATATACAACAATAAAACAATGTAACAATCTAACCATAAAGCAGTATAGAGTATAAAGTGTAGATAATTGGCGTATCGACATGAAAAAATATTTCCCTTTCACTCTACACTCTTACTCCCACACTCTTACTCACTTCGCCCACAGTAGTAAGGCAGATGTCTCAAAATCAAGTCCTTGCTGACCATTGATTTCGGAAGGTGTGTATATAATGTAGCGAATTTTTCGATGAATGATTTTTTCTGCTTTTTCTACGAGTTGAATGAGGTAAATTTTATCTACATCGCCTACAAAAACCAAGTCGATAATTTGACTGTCCAAGCCTTTGGCAAATTCTCCGGTTAGATAGACTTTTTCGAGGTCGCCGAGTCGCTTGACGATATTTTCAATGATATGATTGATGCCTACATATTTAAATATAATGCTATTGATTTCATCATATAAAGGATGTTGGGTATTGGCACGAAAGATTTTTTTATTGCCTTGTGGTGCCGCTTTAAGTAATCCTGCGTCTTCTAATCGATTGAGTTCTACGCGAATAGCATTGGTGGATTCACCAAATTCGCTTTCCAAATTACGTAAATAAGCAGTTGTGTTGCTGTTTAGAAAAAATTTGAGTAATAATTTAACACGGGTTTTGGAAGAGATGAGGGTCTCTAGCATAATGGTGTATCGGTTTAGGAGAAATAAATAAGGGGTAACAATGTCACCCCCTGCAAAATATTTATAAACAACCCTTTTTCTAATTTGAGTAACAAAATTACTCAAAAAGTTGTGAATTGTCAATTTTTCAATCAATATTTTTTACGTTTTTTGTATTTTAACATTTCTAACTTTGCACAAAAAAGTATTGAGAGACTGTGTATTAGATAAGAAAAATTTGTAAATACATGATAATCAAGAAGTTAGTTGTGTATTGTTTTTATACAATAAAAATGCTTTAATTTATTTTAAATTAACAATCAAACCATTATGATTTTGTATAATACCTCAATCGCAGTCTTGCAAAAGCTACTAATCAGCGCAGATTTTTTTTAAGGTTCACTTACTGAGAATAAATAATTTTTCATAATGGATAATTTTAGACTTGATAGTGTATGTAAAAATGATTGTTGGTAGCTATTTCTCGGCGGCTACCCTATTAGAAATCAAGGGCTAAAATAAATTTATTTTTCTAATTTTCCAAAAAAGAAAATAGCAGACAAATTATATTTGGATATTATTTTGTATATATTTTTAAAAAAACAAAATACCCTCCCGCATTCAACTGATTAACCAATCCACCAAGCCCTCCGCATGAGCATGATTTTTTAATAATTCAATCGCATATTGCGTGGCTTTTTCTATGCCAATCTGACCGTCGAATCCGAAAATAACGAGTAGAAAATGTTGAGTAGAAGATGTGACCATAGTACGTGCAGAATCGCTTGTGGGGCTGCCAAATGCGCCTGATGTATCACGAAAAAGTGGGAGATTGTGGATATTGAGTTCGCCGCGTCCGATGGCTTCGTAGGGTTCATTTTCTTTGCCGATATCGAGTGTGGCAGCACCTTCAATCTTATCCACATCGTAACCGCCAATCGAAAATCCTGTGCTGACAGACACCAAATTCAGCAAATCGACAACGTTATTCACAGCATACAAACCCTTGCCTTGCAAGATACGCCGCATCAGTGCTTCGGCTGACGGACGATAGCGCGAAGGTTTTTTGCCGAGTGTCAGATATGCCTCGCGAGTGGCTTTGACAGCAGCTTGATGTTTGATAGTATCAATGGTAAGCGTTTGGTTGAGTGTATTAATTTTATCCGTAATTTTGGATAATAATTCACTGTCTGATACACCGACTTTTACCCTACATTGTATGCAGCCCAATGTCAAATCAGGTAGTTTCTGTCGTATGGCTTCTGAAATGATAATCTCTTGCACTTTGTGATTGCTTATAACATTTTTTTTAAATATAAATCAACCTAATTAACCAATCAACTACTCCGTTCCTTCAATTCTAATTTTGTATTCCATACAATCAGTACGTGTACCACGCGAAAATCTCATTTCGGCTTTGACTTTTTTGGCAGCTTGAAGCAATATTCCTTCGTCTTTAATGGTGGATTGTGATTTTACAGCCTGTGCTTTGGTGATTCTGCCATATTTATCAGCACAAACGTAAACGGTGATTCTGCCATCTGTTTTGATGATGCTGCTCAAGTTGGGTCGTCGGAGGATTTTGCGTCCGCCGAGGTCGCCTTTACCGCCTTGCTCTACCTCTCCGTCACCGAGTCCACTGGCAGGATTGGGCGATTTTCCGCTCGTACCATTTCCTGGCTTCGAGGGATTGCCGGCGGGCTTGGGTACGGGCGAAGGCTTGCTGCCTGTTCCCGGATTTTTAGGTGATTTCGGGGCGGTTTTTGGTGTCGGAACATCAGTTTTTCCTGTGCCTTCCGCTTGCTTGGGCGGTGTAGGTTTGGCAGGTTTGGGTTTGTTTGATTTGACGGCAGGTGGTTTGGGTACGGGGTCGGGCTTTTTGACGGGTTCAGGTTTCGATTCGGGTACAGAAACCGGACTTGGAACTGGTGCCGTAACTACCGGTTTTGGCGGTGCTACCGGTTCGGGTTCGGGTGCAGGAGTTGGTTCTGGTATAGGTTCGGGCTGTGGGGCAGGTGTCGGTACAGGCTCCGGGTCGGGCGGCGTAGGCTCGGCTACGGGCTGTGGCGCAGTCTGTGCAGGTGGCAATTCGGGAGCTTCCGGTGGTGCTTCGGATGCAGCCGAAGTTTCCTCCGATATTTCCATTTCTTGTGGTTCAGGTTCCGGCGGTGGGGGTGGTGGCGGCGGTGGCGGCACATAGCCCAAATCAATGACGATTGACTGCTTTTCCGGCTCCATATCAACGGACATAAAAGGATACCAACACAGCAATAACAGTATTGCGTGAAACCAAAATGAGAATATAAATCCCCGCCGCTTATTTTTCTTCTCTCGTTGTGTTTCTATTTGTGCCATGTATTTTAGAAGTGCTGATGTGTTGTTGTGTTGTTGTGTTGTTGTGCTGACGTACTGATGTTTTTTCGCTTTAATCAGACAATCACGACTGTATTAACGTATAATCACCCATTGAAGTTGTTGACAACATAGGTGAATTATTCTTTTATGCAATTTGGATACCAAATGATGTTTGATTAAAATATAAAATCCCGTTTCATCGGGACAAGTTGTAAAAGTGTATGATGCGGATATTTTTTTATTAAAAAACATGCTATATCATTCCGTCTTTTACAAATCAATTTACCTTGTGTAGATGTCAGACAAATGTATTTTGGTGTGTATAGACATTCATTATAAAGTTTATTTCAAAAATACAAAAATTAAGACACAAACTCAACTTTCCTTTCAGGTAGTGTTATACATGTAATGCTGCTAACCACGAAGGACACCAAGAACACGAAAGTCGAATTAACGAAGTAAGAAAACTAAGATTGTGTAAGAAATTCATTATTAAATACTTAGAAATATTTTGTGAACTCTGCGTCTATTCGATTTTAGTG
>CALIZI010000407.1 GCA_938028705.1 uncultured Saprospiraceae bacterium
GCTAAAGTCAACCTGTGCGATTAAAATAAGTTGAGACTTGCAAATCGACTTTTTGCGATAAAGGTACCTTAGTACCGACCCTGTTTGTAGCAAAATCTAAAGAACAAACGATTAAGGTACATAGTACCGACACCCTTATGCACCCAAACAGTGCCGCTCCTACGGAGCTTAGGAGATTTTGGGGAACATTTTGCTACAAACAGGGGCGGTACTATGTACCTTTTTGGTCAAGCTAATTTTAATCGCACAGGTTGGCTAAAGTCGTCGGTACGGGGCATTTCGCTCTAATTGTTATTTTTTAATTTTGATTTCAGCGAAACGTGAATGCTACACATGTAATGCTGTAACCACGAAGGACACTAAGAACACAGAGGTCGAATAGGCGAAGTAAGTATACTTCATTAGGGTGAGAATTGGACTTTTTGACGTGAGGGATTTTGTGCTTTTCCGATAGCTATCGGAATTGCTTTGAAATTGGGCGTTTATCGGGATAAATAACTAATTTCAAAGTGAAAAATAAGCGCAAAAGCCACCGTCAAAATGTTCGATTCTTACCCTAATGAAGTATAAACTAAGATAGTGTAAAAAATTCATTATTAAATATTTAGAAACACTTTGTGAACTCTGCGTATATTCGATTTTTGTGTTCTTAGTGCGCTTCGTGGTTCAATAGTATTACATGTACAGCACTACCGTTTTTTGGAATTTTTCAACAATATATATGGCAGATTGGGACATTAGTAAAAAGAAAAATCAGGGATTAAAGAAAGAAACGGAACGCGCTGTTTTGGTAGGTTTGGTAACGTATAATCATACGATGGAGCAGGTGGAAGAGTATTTGGATGAATTGGAATTTTTGGCAAGTACCGCAGGCGCGGAGACCCAAAAACGCTTTATTCAAAAACTTCATAAACCACAAAATGCGACTTTTGTTGGCAAAGGAAAGTTGGAGGAAATCGTGGAATATGTTGAAAATAACGACATTGACCTCGTGATATTCGACGATGACCTTTCCGGCAAACAAACCAGTATCCTTGAAGAAAATATTAAGCGTAAAATACTGGACCGCAGCACCTTAATACTGGATATATTCGCCAGTCGCGCACAGACGGCGCAAGCCAAAACTCAAGTCGAACTCGCGCAGATGCAGTACATGCTACCTCGCTTGCGTGGATTGTGGACACACCTTGAACGCCAACGCGGAGGTATCGGTATGCGTGGACCGGGAGAGACCGAAATTGAGACAGACAGACGTATTGTGCGCGATAAAATTTCTTTATTAAAAAAGAGATTAGAAAAAATCGACCAACAAAACGCAGTGCGCCGAAAGAATCGCGGACAGATGATTCGGGCGGCATTAGTGGGCTACACCAATGTCGGTAAATCCACGCTGATGACCATACTCAGCAAGTCGGAAGTCTTTGCCGAAAACAAACTTTTTGCGACACTCGACACCACAGTTCGCAAAGTCGTATTTGGTCGAATGCCTTTTTTACTCTCTGATACTGTGGGCTTTATACGCAAATTACCGACGCACCTGATTGAGAGTTTTAAGTCCACATTGGATGAGGTGCGGGAGAGTGATGTCTTGGTACACGTCATTGATATTGCCCACCCGAATTACGAAGACCACATTGAGGTCGTTACGCAAACCCTTAAAGATTTGAACGCAGAGAACATTCCTACTCTACTCGTTTTTAATAAAATGGATTTGTACCGCGACCGCTATTTTGATGATATGCTCGACGAGGAAACCAAACAGGAAATTGAAGCCGAACTCACAGAGAGTATGCTCAAAAAATATGGCACGAATACCGTATTTATTTCTGCCATAAAAAAGGAAAATATTGCCGAATTGCGCGAAAAACTCCGTATTATGGTCAATGATATGTATGCCGAACGCTATCCGCATCAAACCAAATTTTGGTGAAAAAATTCATTGTTATATGGTTTTATTGTTTCATTGCTGTATTGTTAAAATTGTTTTTCGCAAAGCGAAAAATAACAGTGAAACAGTCGAACCGTGAAACAATGAAACAGTCGAATCATGAAGATTTCCATAGTCATTCCTGTATATAATGAAGCCGAGGGCATTGACGAGTTGTATCGTCGAACTATGACGGCTTTGTCGGAACTGACTCAGGATTTTGAAATCATCTGTGTGGATGACGGTAGCCAAGATACTAGCCTCGAACAGTTGATAGCTTACCACAAAAAAGATAAGAGATTTAAGGTCATTTCGCTGTCACGAAATTTCGGTCATCAATCGGCGGTATTGGCTGGATTGAGTGTGGCAAAAGGCGATTATATTGGCGTAATGGACGGTGATTTGCAAGACCCGCCGGAGGTGTTTGCTCAATTTTATGAGCAACTACAACAAGGCTACGATGTCGCTTATGCTATACGAAAAAATCGTAAAGAGGGCTTGGTTAAAAAATTTGCATATTGGCTTTTTTACCGTCTTTTGGATAAAATGGCAGACACAAAAATTCCTTTGGATAGCGGCGATTTTTGTATGATGTCGCGTCGTGTGGTGGATAAAATGTTGTCGATGCAAGAGCAAAGTCTGTACCTGCGTGGTATACGTGCGTGGGTGGGCTACAAGCAAACAGGCGTGGAATACGAACGCGCCGAACGCTTTGCCGGAGAACCGAAATACGACTTCAAACAGCTTTTCCAATTGGCATATAATGGCATGTTTAGTTTCAGTAGTCTGCCGGTGCGTGTAATGCGGCGATTGGGCTATTTAACGCTGACTTTCAGTTTTTTATATGCTTTAAAAATATTAATTTTTTATTTTTTGTACCAAGATGCGCCGCGTGGTTTTACGACATTGGCACTGGCAATTATCTTCTTCAGTGGCGTACAACTCATTTCCATCGGCGTACTCGGCGAGTACGTTTATCGCACCTACAACGAATCCCGCCAACGACCTCTTTTTATCATAAAAGACAGATTTTTGAATGATGATATGCGATAATGTTTTTAATGTTAGAATGCGATAATGTTGAAATGCTACAATGTGTTGAATTTCATTATCGCATTGAAGCATTATCGCATTTCAATATTATCGCATTACAGCATTAAAAACATTATAGCATTAGCACATCACCACATTATCACATTAAAGACATCGCTAGCAAGAAGATGTTTTTCATTACCGGACGGGGAAGGTCGGGAACGTGGCTATTGCAATCTATTTTGGATACACACCCCGAAATCTGTGTCGCACCGGAGGCTTTATTTATTATTCATTTATATCAAAAATACAGTCACAAAAAAGTGTGGACGGAGAAGCAAAAAGCTGTATTTATTGATGACCTTTTCTCGGAAAAAAAATTGATAGATTGGTGGCAACTTAGCCCCGAATCTGTGGGAGCATTATTGGAACAACACCCACCCGAAACAGATTTTTCCGAATTGTGCAAGGCAGTATATCACGATTATGCCAGCCGCAATGATAAAGCCGATGCCCGATTGCTTGGTGATAAAAACCCTGAATACAGTATTTATATTCGTCGCTTGGCGCGACTGTATCCTGATGCTAAATTCATCCACCTTATACGCGACCCGCGTGCGAATATTTTATCTTACCAAAATGTGGATTTTGATGTAAATGACGTGGCAGCATTGTCGTATCGTTGGAAAAAATATAACGAGGGCGTTCTTGATATACAACAAATATTACCTGATAGAATTTTAGTGATTCATTACGAAAATTTACTGACAGATACACAAGCAACACTAGAAGAGATGTGTGCATTTTTAGGTGTAGAATTTTTACCGGAGTTATTGGAATTTTATAAAGATGCTAAAAATATTTTTCCATGGAATCATAAAATCACAGAAGCTATTGACCCGAAAAAAGCCTACGCATGGCAAGGTAAAATCAGTGAAAAGGACGAAGCCTGTATCTTTAAAATCGCAGGTGATGTAGCTTCCCGATTCGATTATACGACAAGCGTATCGCCACATTTGAACCTAAAAAACAGACTCGGATTACTTATCGGTCAATTGACTTTTTTTCTTGAAAAATTATTATTCAAATTGCCTTTACGGATACGCTCTGCCATACTTCGCATATATCGCAAACGTACTAAGGTCTTATAACTCATTTTTTGCATTATAATTATTTTGACATTAATAATATTTTGATTTTTAAATAATTATAAATTTGATAATAATTTATCAACAATTAGTGTGTGTGTTTTAGCTCGCCCAATATTATTTAATCATGTAATTTTTTAACCTTATAATACTTACAGTAAAATACTGTCAATCAAATTTTTATAAAAATAAATTTACATACTAACACGCTTTGATGGTGTAATTATTCACATATTCTACGCTGGATTTGTATGATTTTATCCCTGATATTTGTGTCGGAATACAAAGTAATTGCCTGTTTTAGGGCAGTAAATTATGCGAGTAAGTCCGAATGTAAAAGTACATTCGGACTTTTTTATTTGATGAGCCGAAAAAAATTTAAAAATCAAACCAATCTCTAGCAACTTTCGGGCGGTATTCCATTCGGGTTTGCGCTTTTTTCTTTTCTCTTTCGAGGATGGCGCGGGCAAGCACCACATTGACAGGTTCATCGTGATCGTCTGAAAAAGCATGTCGCATCACGTCCTCATCTACATCCATACAATAAAGAATCTGCATGAAATATTCCAAGCGTTTTTCCACCATATAAGCCACTACATCTGCCAACACATCCAAGAGTTCCTCCTCCGACTGAGGTGCTTGGGGCAGGTCAAGGGCAAAATCATTCACCACTTGCTCTGTCAACTGATTGATGTGTATTTCTTTCATGTAGTGTAGTGATTCGTAATTAGTTGATTCGTGATTCGTTTCGCAATAGGGTGCGATTCATTTTTGTACCCATGTCTCACTTTAAATTTTATTCAATAATGGACAGCATTGGGCTTGAATTTGGGCTAAAACTCGTCTGACATTTAAACTTTGTCGGAAAATATGAGCTCATCGGTAGATTTTGAAAATGTCTGACGAGTTTTAGCCC
>CALIZI010000408.1 GCA_938028705.1 uncultured Saprospiraceae bacterium
GTGGTCTATAAGGGCAAAAAGCGCAAGAAAAAGAGGAAAAAGAAGAAAATTGCTGCTTGAAGCCTGTTTACAACGAAGAAATACTCCGATAAAATTTCAAAATTAAATTTTGGGTGGAGGAGTTATGTCCAAAGTCCAGTTAAAATAAAAAGGATTATTATTTCTTACTTGAAATGGAACTCCAAGGGTTCCAACTGCGGTAAGAAGTATATCCCCTTTTTTTGGCACTTCAAATTTATCTTTAATTTCCTCAAATCTTTTTACTGAAATAAATAATTCGGTGGAAATATCAGGTTTTGTGCTTAATTCAATTATTTCTTTACTCCTATAAAATGGAATACCGTTATTTACATATTCGCTAAAAAATATTCTTTTACTTGAAGATATTTCTAAGAGATTATGAATTTCCACCAACTCCCAATTATCAGCCTCTTCCCCAAACCACTCTTTAAAAATGGTCTGTGCGATGGTTTCTAAGGTCTTGTTTTGGGCTTGTAGGTTTTCTATTTTATCATCAAAAGCGGTGAGGATGGCGGCTATGGCTTTTTGTTCGGAAAAAGTTGGTGAAAAAAATATATATTCTTGTATTCTTTTAGGCGAAGTATGTCTTACAGTACTTCCTGTAGCACTATTTACTATACTTTTTTGGTAATGTGTAGTCCTTAAAAGCCAATAAATAAATTCTTTATCAAAATCAGTATTTTTAAACTGAACTAAACCTATTCTTTGATTGTGTAAATATATTTTATTGTCGGTAGGTACTTTTGCAGAAAAGCCTAATGTGTCACCTTCTTTACTTAAATCAGTCATCGTAATAATAACATCATCTTGTTTTAATATATAATCATTAGGAAAATCACCAGTGTAATATTTAAATTTATTATTTTTAAAACCTCCTCCGACTTTAAAATTACCGGGTGTAATTAGTATTTTATTATTAGAATCTAAAGTAATGAACTTTCCTTTGAATGCAAATCCGTGTTTAATCTCACAGACTTCCCCCAAAGTAGTCTCCACCCAACCTTCCGGTATATTATTCTCTACACTCATAAGCTAAATCCAATTTTAGAAAGTTGTGTTTTAATTTCTTGGTTGAGTTGGGCTTCTTTGTTGATTTGTTGGTTTAGGGTAGCGGTGAGTGCCGCCATTTTATCTTCAAATGGAATGCCGTCGTCTATTTCGTCGGGTATGCCTACGTAGCGTCCGGGCGTGAGTACGTGTGCGTGTTTTTGGATGTCTTCTATGTTGGCGGATTTGCAGTAGCCTTTGGTGTCTTGGTAGTTTTCGCCCTTGCGCCAGTTGTGGTAGGTTGCCGCGATTTTTTGAATGTCTCCTTGTCCGTTTTCGTGGAAGTTGCCTATTTGTTCTTCGTCGTCGGTATCGGATAGGTTGCGATGTACGCGGTCTTTCATATAGCCCATTTCGGAGGCATCAATGAAGAGGATATTGTTGTTTTGTTCGTCTTTATTTCTTCTCAATATCCAGATACAAGCGGGAATGCCTGTGTTGTAAAAGAGTTGTTTTGGGAGCGCGACGATACATTCTACGAGCTTGTTTTCTACTAAGTTTTTTCGGATATTTCCTTCGCCGGAGGTGTTGGAACTCAGCGAGCCATTGGATAGGACGGTAGCCATCACGCCGCGTGGCGAGAGGTGATAGAGCATGTGCTGCATCCATCCAAAGTTGGCGTTTCCGTTGGGCGGTGTGCCGTGTTTCCAGCGTCCGTCCTCTTGGAGTATTTCCACGCCCCATTCTTTCTGATTGAATGGCGGATTGGCTAAAATAAAGTCGGCTTTGAGGTCGGGGTGGGCATCTTTGAGGAAGGAGCCTTCGGTGTTCCAGACGACAAATTTTGAGTTGATGTTGCGGATGGCGAGGTTCATTTTTGAGAGTTTCCAAGTGGTTTGGTTGCTTTCCTGCCCATATACGGTGATGTCTTTGATGCTTCTGCCGTGTGCGGTGACAAATTTTTCGCTCATCACAAACATACCGCCCGAACCGCTTGCAGGGTCATAGACTCTGCCTTTGTAGGGTTGTATCATTTCGACCATGAGTTTTACGATGGCTTTCGGAGTGTAGAATTGTCCGCCCTTTTTTCCTTCTGCATTGGCAAATTCGCCTAAAAAATATTCGTAAACTCTACCAAAAAGGTCTTTAGATTTTTCGTTTTCGGCTTGCAGTTCGGCATTGGAGATGAGGTCGATGAGTTCACCGAGGGAGGTTTTGTCGAGATTGGCTTTTCCATAGACTTGCGGTAGTATGTTTTTGAGGTTTTTGTTTTCCTTTTCAATGGCTTCCATTGCTTCATCAATGGTTTGCCCGATACTTGGCAGTTTTGCCTGTGCCTGTATGTGCGACCAACGCGCCAATGGCGGCACAAAAAAGACATTTGCGGCGATGTATTCGTCTCTCTCTTCGGGGTCGTCGAGTTCAGCCGCTTCGAGTTTTTGATAGAGTTCGGTGAAGGCTTCGGAAATGTATTTTAAGAAGACCAAGCCCAATACGACGTGTTTGTATTCGGCGGCATCTATATTTTTACGTAGTTTGTCTGCTGCTTTGAATAGTTTTTTCTCAAAGCTACTGTCGTCTTTTTTTGCCATTTAGTTTTTGTGAATATTAAACGATTGTTGAATGAGCCACAAGATATAGTTTCTATTTTGTCTTTTTAGCATTTTCTCATATTTGAGTGCGGCTGTTTTATTATCAAATTCGCGTAGAAATACACATTCCCATGGACCTTTTCCTTTGGTGTATCTGCTTTCGCCGTTATTGTGTTGTTGAATACGTTGCTGTGGATGAGTGGTGTAGCCTTTGTAGTAAACGTCAGCGGAAGGACTGTATAGGATATAGACAAAGTGTTTTTCCATAATTGTGATTTTTATGGCAAACAAAAAAAGAGTTACAAATAAAATTTGTAACTCTTTGATAATGAGCGGTCTGGACGGGACTCGAACCCGCGACCCCCTGCGTGACAGGCAGGTATTCTAACCAACTGAACTACCAGACCAAAAATTTCAAATTTAGGGTGTTTTGTTGTTTTGCGGTCTGGACAGGACTTGAACCCGTCTCGGCTGAGCCGAGATGACAGGCAGGTATTCTAACCAACTGAACTACCAGACCAGCATCTTTATTTTCGAGGCATTGTGAATCATACTGGATTCGAACCACTCGCTATTATTGTACGTAACACCTAATGTGTTTGTTTCAGCGAGTGCAAAAGTATAATTGTTTTTTAAATTAAGCAACCTTAAAACAAAAAAAATTTATTTTTTTTTAGGGCGAAAACTACTAACACAACGCAAAGCCCTTGACAAAAGTTCTGCATAAGAAAAAATCATTAACCATTAATCGTTGACCATTAATCATTATTCAGTCATATCGTTGGCACCGCTAAAAATACGCTTCCAGTTGACACCGCCTTTTTGTTTGACCAAAGCACCATCAGCATTTTGAACTTTTTTAGCAAATAGTTGTCCGTTCTTCAAAGACATCCATATAAATAAAGGTTTGCCCACCAAGTGATCTTCCGGCACAAAACCCCAGACGCGCGAATCTTCTGAATTATGGCGATTATCACCCATCATCCAGTAATAATCTTGTTGGAAGGTGTAAGACGTAGCGGGCTTGCCGTTGATTTGGATACCGCCTGCACCGATTTGAAGGTCATTGCCTTCGTAGTCTTTGATGATGCGTCGGTACAAAGCAATATTTTTCGGACCTATACTGACCGTTTCGCCCTTCTTGGGTATGGTCACAGGACCAAAATTATCCATACTCCAACCTCTGCCATCATGCGGAAATACATTGGGAGAAGGGTCATTGACCAGCGTTTTAATTTTGAGTGAACTGTCTTTACTCAAGGCTTCGTATTGCTCGTCGGTCAGGTACATAATACCACGATTATTCAATCTTTCAGCATCCCATTCAATATCCAGTTTATCCAATAAAGCTTGGTCGGGCTTGCCCCCTGTGGCATTGACCTGATAACTATATTGTAGCCCCTTGGGTTTACGAGCCAATTCGCCATTGACATGTAATTGCCTATCTTTGACTTCAATTATATCGCCGGGAATACCTACGCAGCGCTTGATATAGTTGTCGCGTTTATCCAATGGACGCACCACAATATCAAAATTGCGTTTCATTTGTTCGCGCCCGTACTGTCGCATAAGACCATAATAATGCGTACTTGGGTGATTGCCAAAAGCTACCGTATCGCCTTCCGGGAAATTAAACACCACAGGGTCATAGCGTTTGAGTTCGCGTAAGGCAGGTAAGCGGCGGTATTTCCACTGTACGGCTTTAGAATAAGATTCGCTACCGATTCTGGGTATTTTATTGTGTACCAATGGAAATTGTATTGGCGTAATCGGCATACGTGAGCCATAACTCAATTTGCTGACAAACAGAAAATCACCAACGAGCAGCGAATTTTCCATAGAAGGCGTAGGTATGGTATAAGCCTCAATCAAAAACATCCGAATAAAAGTAGCCGCAAATACTGCAAAGATAATCGCCTCCGACCATTCGCGTATCGCCGATTTTTTTATCGGATTTTCTTTACTGATTTCTACTGCCTTACCCAGATATTTTTCTTCTTCCTGAAAACCAATAAAAGGATAATAAAAGAAAGGAACGATAATCGCCAGTGCATGTTGCCAAAAACCAAATTTGCCGAAACTTTTGACCATATCAATCAACATATAGGCAAAAATAAAAATACCGACAATCGGCACGATGAGCAAAAACAACCACCAGATAGGTCGCCCCGTCAACTGAATCCAAGTATAAACATTCAAGCCCGGCACAATAGCCTTCCAACCCGCTTCTCCGGCTTTTTCAAACATTTTATACAAACCCGCTCCAAAAACAAGCAGCAATATAATAGATATGATATATGACATTGTTAGTTAGTTTATTGAGTTTATGGAGTTTATGGAGTTTATAGGGTTTACTAAGTTTATAAAGTTTATAAGGTTTTATAAAGTTTATGGAGTTTATAAAGTTTATGAAGCACACAATACTAATTTTTTATAATAGTATTACACAATACACTCATAAACTAAATAAACTCTGTAAACTAAATAAACTAAATAAACTTTATAAACTCAATGAACTCTATAAACTCAATGAACTTTATAAACCAAATTCGGCTGCAAAGATATACGATTATTGCTTTTTGTAATACTAATGTAATGTTAATTTGGTTTTCTGTAACGTTTTATTAGTAGCGAGTAGCGAGTTACGAGTAGCGAGTGTCGATATAATAGGAATAAAAGTTTACCGCAGACAAATATAACTCTACACTCACTACTCACTACTCTACACTCACTACTCGTCACTCACTACTCACTACTCTACACTCTCTACTCGTCACTCACTACTCACTACTCTACACTCTCTACTCGTCACTCACTACTCACTACTCTACACTCACTACTCGTCACTCACTACTCACTACTCTACACTCACTACTCGTCACTCACTACTCACTACTCTACACTCTCTACTCGTCACTCACTACTCACTACTCTACACTCACTACTCTACACTCACTACTCACTACTCGCTACTACCTCTTCACAAAACGCTCTGTATGAATTTGACCGTTATTTTCCAAAGTCAACAGATACACACCTTTTGCATAGTTGGCGGTATTGATTTGTAATGGAAAATCAGCCTGTTGTGCTGTGCGATTAAGTAAAATATTACGTCCTGATACATCGCTAATGGTCACTTGCCAATCCTTGCTAATGGCTTCGGTGCTTACATTGACATTCAATATATCATTGACCGGATTGGGGTACGTACTGACCTCTACGGGTACACCATTGGCATCTTCAATAGCGACTACATCATCAGTAATCATAACTATCGAAGGACCTCCAACGATATTGAAACCCAATTGTCCCCAATCTTCTCCACCTGTGTATAACACGTCGGCGTAGCGTATCATCTTGGCATCGCCTGTTTCTATAAAACGCTCGTAAGACGCAACGATAGAAGGGTCATATTCAATACTTTCATCTACTGCCATAAAGATATCATCCTGCCCTGAATATTGCCCTGCCAAAATATAATGTGTATCATCTTTCAATCTTACACCTTCCGCATTGGTCATAGCATCCAGCAATTTGACAGTGACGACATCATAACTGGCTTCATCTGTATAAGTGAATGTATTGAAACCTACAATCTCTAATTCATCAGAAGTAATTTGTACATCTTCATTACCATCAACCCACTCATAAAGAAGAATTGTAATATCAACACCTTCTAATGCTCCATTGGAAGCATAGCTGAATTGCACGCCTTCTGCACTGATTTCATCGCCGTTGGGTACGTACATGTGTACGCCATATTCGTAAGATGTAACATCGGAAGGGCGATAAGCAGCAGTTCTCAAAGGTTCAAAGTTTGTATTTAATACTGCCTTTGAATAATAACCATCGTATAATGAAAATTCAGTTGCATAAGTATTATTATTGGCATCAGCATCGGCAGAATCTTGCGTGACTTCGTAATCCAAAAAATAGCCGCCTTCACCGGGAAGCATGTAGCTCTCTGTCGTCGGGAATAAGACAAGCGAATCAGCTTTACCACTCTCCAATACATCAATCGAAGTAGAGCCGCTGTAATCATCATCAGCTACCAGATTACCCATCAAATCATATCGGTCAATCTTAGCACTTAGGGTGACGTTTGATTGGTTTTCACCGCCAATATTACTGACATATCCACCGAAATATACAGGATACGACTGCGTAGTAGGTGCCACATAATATTCGGCAACAGCAACACCAAAATCTGAAATACGGGTATTGTGAGCAGGACGCTCTACGATTTTTACATCGTCAATCATCCAGAAGTAAAAGTTGCCGGAAAATCTAAACTTGATTTTCACCGTAGAGCCACCTGCTGTTTCAGTTATTTCTACTCTTTTGAACTCGGGATTGTCTGAATATTCGCGTAAGCCCAAATTGTCGTTGATAGCTTGAAAATCGCTCCATGTCGCACCGTCGTCTGTGCTATATGCAAATAAAGCACCGCGCTCTGTAAGCCCGCCGTCACCTGTAAACCCTCTGAAAGCTTGGGTAAACAAAACTTGCGGGTCAACGGCATTGGTCAGGTCAATAGTCGGAGAAATTAAGTCACCTACATGTACCGGATAAGGCGGGTCAGGGAGGTTGTCAGGGTCGCCGGTTGTGGTCTCATAATCGGCATTGAATGCCATCACACCATTGGCAGCGGTTGCAGAAGCCAGTGTCGTTTGGTCAAAAAAACCGCCGACCACCGTAGCATCTTCATCCCAATACCATAGTCCGGTAGTATCACTGACAGCTTCTATGGTCCAGTTGTTTAAACCGCCGTCAAAATCACCTTCGCCGGGGTTATCTCCCCATATCACCTCATCAGCCGGCAAAGCCGAAGACTTTTGGACAGGTGCGGGTGTAGAACATTTGATTGCGGTGGCACCTTGTTTTTTGAGTGCTTGCCCGAATGTCTGGCAAGTAAATATTAAAAAAGTCAATACTAGATAAAAGTTTTTCATAATTCGTTTTAATTAATTAATGTTGAATAAAATTGAATGTATAGGCATGTTTAGATTTGCCGTAAAAGTAGTTGACACTTTTTCACGCAGAGTTCGCAGAGGGTTAATTATCAAATCTCTGCGACCTCTGCGTTCTCTGCGTGATTTATTCAATTTGGAGCCTATGCTACGTTCCAAAAACGTGTCAACTGCAATTCTAAACATGCCAATGTATAATTGTCTTTTAGAATTTGGATAATGGTTAATCAGGTTAATTCGCTGACCATCAATTTAGTAACGAATTGTTATTAGTTTAAATAATTTTAAATAAAATTTATTTTTTGATTAAAAATCAGCAAATTAACCTAATTACCTGATTAGCTTTTGTTCAAGTTCTAATTGTGCCATAGCAATTTAATGGATTAAATTCGTGTGGCTATCCTTCTGAACTTTGGACATTGGGGAATTAGGAAATTTGGTATTAGGTATTCCGATAGTTATCGGAATAGTTATCGGGATTTTTATCAAACAATTACAAAATTAAATTAATTAAATATTTTTTAATTTCAATAAAAATAAAATACTTGATAATCAATTACTTACGATTTAAAACCGAATTTCCCAGTTACCGAATTTCCAAAATATCCAAAGTCCAACTTTTCCACCAATGGGTAAAAATAGTAAGTCATTGGCACTTATTCAAATCAGGTCTTTAAAGTGCCACCTTCTATTATCCGCATATTTAGCAAGTGAGTGAAATACAAAATATAGATACATGAAAGTGATAAGGCACTGACTTTGTATCAATTAGCGTAAAATACATAGAGGAATACATACAAAAAAGACCAAGCAAAAGCATTTTTAAAATAAAAAAAGACCTCGCTATGAAAAAGTCTTATGTATGACAGTTCCGCTATTTTGAATTTCGATTGGAATAAACCCATGCCTTTTTAGTACCTTTACACTATAAAAATATATAATGAATGAATTTTGAATGAATGAATATGCTCAATATCTAATGCTAAAATGTGCTAATGCTGAAATGCGATAATTGACCATATTACAACATTAACGCATTTCAACATTGTCGCATTAAATATTCGTTCATTCAAAATTCACTCATTCATTCATTAAACTTATGACACAACAAATCATCGAATCTTCTACTCAACAAAAATATATTCAAGAGGTTATCAATGACTTCAGAACCTGCTGTATCAGTCGCGAAACCAGTCTTTTGGGGCGTAAAGAGGTATTGACAGGTAAGGCTAAATTTGGTATTTTCGGTGATGGTAAAGAAGTGCCGCAGGTGGCTATGGCAAAGGCTTTTAAAGCGGGTGATTTCAGGTCGGGCTACTATCGTGACCAGACTTTTGCTATGGCATCGGGGCTGTGTAGTGTCAAGGATTTTTTTGCTCAACTCTACGCCGATTCGGATAATGACCCTTATTCCGGCGGACGACAAATGAATGCTCACTTCGCTACGCCGACCATTGACAAGGACGGTAACTGGCTCGAAATCAAGGCATTAAAAAATATAGCTGCCGACCACTCCTCCACAGGCGGACAAATGGCGCGTGCTGTAGGTTTGGCTTTAGCCTCTCAGAAATATCGTCAAGTCGAAGCACTCCGCAATACACCTTTTTCCAATAATGGCGATGAAGTTTGTTTTTGTACCATTGGTGATGCCAGCACTTCGGAAGGTGTATTTTGGGAGACTATGAATGCCGTAGGCGTGATGCAAGTGCCGCTTGCCGTATCGGTTTGGGATGACGGCTACGGTATCTCCGTACCCATCGAATATCAAACGACCAAAGGTAGTATTTCCGAACTTTTGGCTGGCTTCCAATACGATGAAAGCGGGCAAGGCATCGAAATCTATACCGCTAAGGCATGGGATTATGCCGGGCTTTGTCAGATGTACGCCGCAGGTATTCAAAAAATGAGAGACACGCAGACTCCGGCACTTTTTCATATTGAGGAATGTACACAACCACAGGGGCATTCTACTTCCGGCTCGCATGAGCGATACAAATCAAAAGAACGGCTGACATGGGAAGCCAATAATGATTGTATTGACATCATGGCGGCTTGGATGATTAAAAATAAAATAGCTACTGAGGAGCAGATTGAAACTATTAAAAAAGAAGCAAGGGATTATGTGCGGCAGGAACAAAAACGGGCTTGGGCAGATTTGATTGAGCCGATTAAAAAGGGCGTAACGCATATTTTAAATTTATATAAAAACCTCGTAGCGGCAGGTGTCAATGACCCGGAGTTTATTGCTACCCAAGTACAATTGGAAAAATATGCCGAACCACTCCAATATAATGTTATTACGAATGTAAAACGCGCACTCCGTCAGTTGCATCACATTCAGCATCCTGACAAAAACGCACTCGAAATATGGCTGCGAAAAACTATTAATAAAGGGCGAGATTATTATAATACAAACTTGTATTCTGAGACTTCGGGTTCGGCTTTGCATGTACCCGAAATCGCTCCAATATATAGTAATACCTCGCCCCGCAAAAATGGTTACGAAATCCTCAATGCCTGTTTCAAAGCTGCCTTTGAAAAGTACCCGAATACCTTTGCTTTTGGTGAAGATGTAGGGCAAATAGGAGACGTAAATCAAGGCTTTGCAGGTTTGCAAAAAGACTTTGGCGAAGAGCGGATATTTGATACGGGCATCCGCGAATGGACAATTATGGGGCAGGCTATCGGCATGGCAATGCGTGGTCTGCGACCTATCGCCGAGATACAATATTTGGATTATTTGCTATATGGACTTACGCCACTTGCCGATGATTTGGCAACACTCCGCTACCGTTCCAACGGCATACAAAAAGCCCCTGCTATCATTCGTACACGTGGACACAGGCTTGAAGGCATCTGGCATACGGGTTCTCCTATTGGCATGATTATCAACGCTTTACGTGGTATGTATGTCTGTGTGCCGCGCAATATGACACAAGCCGCAGGGATGTATAATACCTTATTGACTCAATCGGACGACCCCGCTATTGTCATCGAATGTCTCAATGCTTATCGTCTCAAAGAAGTGCTGCCCGACAATATCGGTGAGTTTACCGTTCCGCTCGGCGTTGCCGAAATTTTGCAGGAAGGTACAGATATTACACTTGTGACTTATGGCTCATGTGTACGGGTGGCACAAGAAGCCATCCAACAATTAGCTCCTTTCGGTATCTCGGTGGAGTTGATTGATGTACAGACCCTTCTACCCTTCGACCTTCGACATACGATTGCTCAATCGCTGCAAAAAACCAATCGCCTTGTCGTACTCGACGAGGACGTTCCCGGCGGTGCATCAGCTTATATATTACAACAAATTTTGGAACAACAAAACGCTTATCACGCCCTTGATTCCAAGCCCATTACCATTACCGCCAAAGCCCACCGTTCTGCCTACGGCTCCGATGGTGACTACTTCTCTAAGCCTCAAGCCGATCATGTTTTTGAAGCCATTTATACCATGATGAATGAAGTCGCCCCCAATCAATTTCCTAAGTTTTTTATGTAAAGCACATAGTACAGGCTGCTTTAGCTGCCTGTTTGTTATACTTCAATACAGATATTTTTTTATCATTTAAAATAATTTTACAATACTTTTTTTATTAAAAATAAATTATTTATAAATTTTATTTATTTTAAAATAATTTTATTGCAATACAAAGGCAGCTAAAGCAGCCTGTACTATTGGTTAAAATTGAAAATAAATAAAGGTGTTATTATTATCTCCATTGGCAATAATTAAAATACAGGCTATCAAATAAATACTCCAGCGTAGCAGCACAGGCAAGGTCGAATTTTGAAGTGGAAATTCTTTACGACGATTCACCCATTCAATGAGGACTAAAATTCCGATTAATACTACAACACTTAAATGGTTCATCATATTAAATGTCGAAAAATTCATTGAAACATAGATAATGTGTAAAATATAATCAAAGGCGTGATAGATGTTTTCTGCTCTAAAGAAAATCCATGCCAGACAGGTTAATGCAAAAGTGAGCAATATACCGCCCAATTCTCGTAAAGAAGGCAGTATACTATTTTGTGCTACAATGTCGAGATGCTTGCGGTTTTTCTTGCTCAGAATCAAAGGCAGGAAATACAAAGCATTGAGCGCACCCCAGAAAATAAAGGTCCAATTTGCGCCATGCCAAAAACCCGAAACGATAAAGATAGCCGCCACATTTCGCACCACCAACCACTGACTCGACACACGACTTCCGCCCAAGGGAATGTACAGATAATCCCGAAACCAAGTTGACAAGGAGATATGCCAACGCCGCCAAAATTCCGCCATATCCCGCGCAAAATATGGGTAAGCAAAATTTCGCATCAGTCGGAAGCCAAATAGTCGCGCCGTACCGATGGCGATATCCGAATAGCCCGAAAAATCACCATAAATTTGAAAGGCAAAATACACCGCACCAAGCAACAAAACAGGTGTGGGTTGGGTCTCATAATTGTCGAAAATATGGTTGACCATTGGCGCACAATTATCTGCAATCACCACCTTTTTGAACAAGCCCCAGAGGATTTGTCGAAGTCCGTTTTTGGCATTATCCACATCAAAAGTATGCGACTGCGAAAACTGCGGCAATAAGCGATTAGCCCGTTCAATCGGACCTGCCACCAACTGCGGAAAGAAACTCACAAAAGCAAAAAACGCGACTACATCCTGCGTTGGTACTATCTTTTTTCTATATACATCAATCGTATAACTCAATGTCTGAAACGTATAAAAACTAATCCCGACGGGCAAGACAATATTCAGCGTAAACGGGTCAATATTCCAACCCAGACCTTGCATGGCATCAGCAAAAGATTCAATGAAAAAATTGAAATATTTGAAGAAGCCAAGTATGCCAAGATTGACCGCTAAACTCATGTACAACAGGCGTTTACGTACACGCATGTCATTCGCCTTACCCATTGCCCGACCAATCGAATAATCAAGCACCGAACTCAATATTATCAATCCCAAAAACCTGTAATCCCACCAACCGTAAAACACATAACTGACCGCCACAATAAATAAATTGCGCCACCAAATCTTATCTTGTATCCACCAATACAAGATAAAAACCGTCGGTAAAAAAATGAGATATTCGATGGAATTGAACAGCATGGAGCAAAGGTAGGAAAGTTTGGGCGTAAGCCGGATACCTTATGTTATTGCGCTACGAATTGTAAGGGCTAAATTTACTTTTTTGTGGAAGTATTTTTTAAACATTCCTATTAAGTATCATATTTAAATCGACGAATAATCCTTGAGCCAAAAATACAGGCAATAAGTCCCATAGCCCAGCTCACTATCGGGTCGAAATATAAATCCCAAAAAGAATCTATTCTCTGTGTTATATTATTTGGATGGTATATAATCTTCACAGTATCTCCTATTTTTTCCCTACTGTGAAATTTTGAACGATACTTACTTTTAAATCTTACCGGAGAACCTGACCTATCTGTATATTCATAAACTAATTTGTATTCAATGTCGTTTCTATGAACTCCGCTAGCACTATTATTACCATCATTATATTCCACTATATCAACCACTCTTGCCTCTGTTTTGATGCCTGTTTTTACCAATTTTCTCGAAATATTAAATTCTAAGAGACCAAGCCCTGCAAGCCCTAAACCAATACACATCAAGATATAACCTTTGCTTTTTTTCATAATTTTTATCGTTATTATTCCAAATTGCCAAGCACTCCCGCTCTACCCACAAGCGTAAAAATACTTCCTATGAGGAATATCAGGAGAGGTCCAACGTACAGCCCATAAAATGAATCTTGTCTTGCAACTTTAGTAACCGGGTCGTACACTAAATCTGTAACATCTCCTAATTTAAGTCTGTCAAAAATTGAGGTACTTTTTCTTTCATATCTGTTTACTCTACCCGACCGGTCTCTGTATTCAAAAACAGGATATTTGCGTTTGGGGTAGCTTTTACTACTTCTACTTCGAACCATGTCAACGACTGTTCCTTCTGTTTTGATTCCGGTTTTTACTAATTTTCTTGAAGTAAAATACTCTTTTGGGGCAAAATATAATAGTAAGGACAAGCCGACTATTAGAGATATATAATAAAAAATACATTCTTTCATTATAAGTTGTTGTCAAATGATGTATGAAAAATGCAGCTATTTTTTGCGGTTGTCGTTTAAGACAAATATGAATATAATTTGATTCTAATGCGTCTAAAATTCGATAAATCATTGTATTATTCAGATGAAAATGATTGTGATTTACATATTCCATCAAAACTACAAAAACCACTTACACATTCCCTATCTTTACCCCATTCTAGTTCATTAGTTTTCAGCATTAATCACCATAAAACCCTATTTTTGAAAAAAGTAATTAATATGAAGGGTATTCATTTTCTCACAGATTCGGACAATAATAAAGTAGCGGTACAAATTGACTTGCAGTTGCATGACGAGGGGTGCAGCCCAAATTGTCGCATTTTTATTTTTATTAAGTGATTCACGCAGAGTTCGCAGAGAACGCAGAGTGTTGATTATCAGTCCTCTGCGTTCTCTGCG
>CALIZI010000409.1 GCA_938028705.1 uncultured Saprospiraceae bacterium
CTTTTTCCAGAAATTCGGATAAGTCCGAGATAATATCTATATTTGTATTAATCATTTTGGTTAGATTAGCTTAATTATATATTTTGACAATGCTAATCTAACCTTTTTTTTGATAATTTTCCGCTTAAGGAAATGACATTACCTGTTCAACTAATTACCTGTTCAACTAATTACCTGTTCAACTAATTACCTGTTCAACTAATTACCTGATAAACTGTTACCCTAATTTCACAGCCGTACCATAGACCAGCAATTCGGATGTACCTTGCATAATCATGGAAGTACCCATACGGACATTGATGACGGCATCAGCACCAAGGCTTTCTGCATCTTCTATCATACGTTGCAGTGCCTGTTCGCGCGATTCTGCTTGCAGGCGGGTGTATTCAGTGATTTCTCCGCCCACAAGATTTTTCAATCCTGCAAATATATCGCGCCCAACGTTTCTGGCACGTACCGTACTGCCTCTTGCAATACCCAAAATTTCTGTAACTTCTTTTCCGGGAATGTTCTCCGTTGTAGTGATAATCATAATATTTATTTTTAGTGTTGTTGATTGAAATTAAAGTTGAGGTTGAATCATGGAGCTAATGTACTGATATTCATTAAATATTCAATAAAGTTTAGCCGAATGTATAGGAAATTTAGACGAATACCTTATCATACAAAAAAGCGCAAGCTGCCCGAAGGCAGATTACGCTGATGAACATTAGCATGACATCACTATTTACGAAAGGTACAGTGCTTGCCTGACCTTCTTTATGTTGACTTCAGGGCAAACGAAAAGTCGTTTTTGTAATATGAGTTTAAAGGGTGCAGGACAAATCTTTAATTTGTAATCTTTTTGCGGTATTTCGTACAGGCGATTTTAATCGCTATATGTGATATTTTTATTTATAAAAAGCTAAAAATGAATATTTTGTAAATTGTTTTTACATGGCGATTAAAATCGCCTGTACGAGGTTTTACAAAACATTTTTGAGTAAAATTAAAGATTTGTCCTGCACACAGTTTAAAAATATTTTATTAGAAAAAATAAATATATAATTATTTGATTTTAAAATAAAAAGGCAAACTTTACTCGCCTTGCATTTTCAAAATGTAAGGCGAGTAGGCTTCTTGATAATTCTGAAAACCAATATATTACACATTATTTTTAAAAAAAACTTTTCGTTCCCCTTGATGTTGACTTTTAACTTATTTATTTGGTAGTGCTACAAATATAATGCTCAAACTTGCCTTGCATTTTGAAAATGCAAGGCAAAGTCGCCGGAAATTAGCCTTACATCTACAGGACTACCATTTATTTATCAGACCAATTTTAATAAAGTCAAAATGTACAGTAAGTCGAGCAACTTCATCAATACTGCAATTACCGAAATCGTTGCCGGGCGTATCGCCATAGACTTCAAATCTATCTACAATAGAGCAATCGTCAGGTTCTAATATATCCTGAAAATAATCCGTATCTGTATATTCGGTAGTGCAAGAGAGATTGCCTGTAATTTCCGTAATGCGTTTGCCTACCGGAGCGGTGTATATCGACACGTCTCTTTCTGCATAACCCATAGTCGGATTACCCGTTGCGGTTTGTTCGAGTTCAAATATGACGTTGGCATAGATTTCATCAGAGTTGATAACCGATAAGCTGACGCGAATACCAACCAAAGGACCATCACGTCTGAAATCTGCATTGCTGCCGGAGTTTTGAGTAGGACACAAGGTGACGGACGACGGAGAAATAAGGGTCATAACAACATCCTCTGTACTGCAATTCGGACCCGTCCATCCTTCGGGGCAGTCGCACTGACCATTGATACATACACCGTCATTCAGACAAATCACACTACCGCAGGGATCTACCGGAAATTGACATTGTGCGCCCGTCCATTCCGGCGGACAGTCGCAATTGCCTGTACTCTCTATACATGTACCGCCATTCATACAAGCGAAAGGACACTTATCTTCGGGAACTGCAGGAATGAGTATAGGGTCTTTTTTGCAAGCTGAAATAATACATATTAAAATCATTATTAACATAAATAATGAACTAATTTTATTTATATATTTCATGATGTTTTATTTTTATAAAAAACAATAAATTGTTTATGATTTTTAATGATAAATACAAATTAATTGTTTTTAAATTTATTTAAAATGTAATTTGTATGAATATTTAAATTATAACCCAAGTTGAATATGTAGCCCCAAGTTTTTTAGGTGGTTTAGTTGTCAGACGAATGCTGTTTTAGAAGGCACCGATTATTTGATAATATCTTCGCTTTTAGCAAAAGAATTCGTCTGACAACTCTCCCCGCTCTGATTTTCGGGAACTACATATTCAACTTGGGTTTAGATTTAAATACTATCTACTTCACAATCATATCAAAATCATTTCTACTTCATCAATACAACTTGGCGCGTCAAAACTTGCGTTCCTATCTGACATTTGACAGCATAAACGCCCGCAGATAAATGACTTAGATCCATATTATATTGTCCACCAAGTGTTGGTGCTTCGGTACGGCTTTGTAGCAATTGACCTTGTGTATTATAGACTTCCATCACAATTTTTTGCGCTTCAGTCAAGGCTATATCCAATAGAAACTGACCCTTCGTCGGATTAGGAGAAATACTGAAACTATTGACATAATCCTCCGGTGTTTCTACGGCTACAGGCCACGCCAGTGTAGGACGAATACTCATTGCCACAGCAAACCCAAAAGCTTCCAGGGCTTCCCAAGTTCCACCACTATCCAGGCTTGCCCAGGCTTTGTCGGGCGTATAAATCGCTTCACTTGTCGAAATCACAAGATTGGTGGTTCCTGCCTGCTCTACTACAAATACATAATTGCCCGCATCAAGTAGTACCGGACTTGGAAATTCTAATTCAAAGGCAACTTCTCCCCCACCTACTGAGCCGACTTGACTAATATTAAAGTCATTGGAAGCAGCGACAAGTGTATTCGGTGAATTATCGGCATTTGCAGTATAAATATAACCGACTACCAACTCTCCCATTCCACCACCACCGGACGAAACGGCTATTGATTTAATAGAGGTAGGCTCCGAAAAATCATAGTTATGTCCTAAGTAAATTGTATTATCATTCCTACCAAGACCATTGGTATAAGAGCCATTGTCTCTTGCATACAATAAAGGATTATTGACATACAAATAAGGGGGAGTGGTAAATGTATTATTGTTCGATACTTCCCCCATATCATCAGTACTAACGGTATAATCAACAGTATATGCACTACCACTGACAGGCATAAAACTATTGCTTCCTGTAAATGTACCAATTGCTCCTACGTCCAGACTTGCCATAGGGTCGCTTGTTTCTGTATGAACGACTGTTCCTGTTGCGTCTTTTACTTCAAAAGCAACCGATACATTGGATAAGGGGTTCATTCCCCCATTTTGTACAGTTGCCTCGAATAGCACTGGTTTTGCCAAACTTTCCGGCACTATTGTATATTCTATCGGGGTGCTAATACCAGCCACAAACGCATCATAATCAGGGAGAGGAACCGCAGTCACACTTACATCATCGTAGTATGCCAGAGAGCTGCAATTATCGCTTGCTCCGGGTGCGCCGCAAGCTCCGAAAAAGTTGATACCATTGAGTTGGTTTAAACCGGGTCCGCCAGCAGCATTGGTATTGATGGGCCACGAGTGAGTAAGCGCACCATTATAATAAAATTCGGCAGTTTGCTGATTGAAATTAATAATAAATTTGTTCTCTACCCACGCATCGTGGACAGCATTAAAAGTATGGCTTATACCATCTGTAACAATCGTACCCATACCTCCGGCTGCATTCATAAAATAGACCTCAGCTGCCCAGTCTCCAGTAGTATTCGTATAATTGTGTTGCAGGTTGAAATAAGCACCGTCAGCAGCTGGAATATACTGCTGAAAAGCAATTTCGTAAATACCCGTATTGATCGCACCTATCAAAGCTACAATATCGTCATTAGTTTCTAATTGCATAGAATTACTGCCGCTGTTCGCAAAATTATCGCTGATAGCTACACCAGAAGCAGCACCAAACCAACCGACCCATTCAGCAGGATCCCACTGGCTGTCAAACGAACCCGTATTATAGGAGTCAAAATCGTCGGAAGTTAGTTGTGCATAAAGCAGCACAGGAAAACAAAAAATTAATAATAGTAAACAATTCTTCATCTGTTGTGGATTTTATTTTGTTAGTAAAAAAGTATGAGTTGGACTTTTTACAAAATTCAGATGACTCAATAATTGGTCTGAAGGTATTTATAAATAATTTCGCAATAAAAATATTTATAAATAATTTAGTTTTCAATAATAAATAAATTATAAAATAGTTTTATTTAATTAAATATATTTTTTATTAAAAAAAATTCATTTATCGAACTTTTATTTTGATACCTGATATTTTGTATAAAGTCGAATACCTATCAAATTTACAATAAAAATAAACCTTATAATAATACTTACTCAAGTTTTACAATCTTGTGATATTGGCGGTGTCGTTTTTTTTGGATTGAAACGGAAAATCATATAAAACACGCACTCCTTCTTCTGCCAAAGTCGGTAATGTATTTTTTGTCTTGTGCAAGTGGCATATTTTATTTTTTATTGAGAAAAATATGACAAGTTCATCTAAAGTATAAAAGTAGTTGACAGTTTTTTGAGCTGTAATAGACGCTTCAAATTGAGTAATCACGCAGAGAACGAAGAGTTCGCAGAGGGCTAATCATCCAATCTCTGCGAACCCTGCGTTTCTGCTGTCATAAGAAAACCGTTTTAGTTGTACGATATTTTAAATTAAATATGTATCTTGGCGCACAACTGGACTTTGGACATTTTGGAAATTCGGTAACTGGGATCTTCGGTTTTAAATCGTAAGTAATTGATTATCAGTTATTTTAATTTTATTTAAATTAAAAAAATATTTAATTAATTTAATTTTATAATTACTTGATAAAAATCCCGATAGCTATCGGAATACCCAATACCAAATTTCCTAATTCCCCAATGTCCAGACATAAGAGGTCAGACTTTAAAGTAAATTAGAATATCTCACTCTCCTCTTTTAATTTTCACATTAAAAAAATAACATGGATAAACCTACGATAGCCGGCAAAGCCCCCATTCCAGTAGAACTCAAAGCAGGCGAAACTTACGCTTGGTGTTCTTGCGGCGATTCTTCCAAGCAACCCTTTTGCGATGGTTCGCACAAAGGCACTTCTTTTGTTCCAAAAGTATTCAAAGCAGAAAAAGACAGCACTGCATATATGTGTACTTGCAAACATACAGGCAACCCGGGTATGTGTGATGGTACGCATAAAAATCTTTGAGTGGAGTTGATGGAGTTTATAAAGTTCATGAAGTGATTAGTAAAAAAAGTTTTGCCTACAACAAACCTGATAACTCTATAAACTCCATCAACTCTATAAACTCTATCAACTCTATCAACTCTATCAACCAATAAAATGCCGGACAAGACTAAAAATTTCGGGGCATACATGGATAAAACCCTGAAAATCATCAAGTTAAATTATTTAAAAGCCTTTAAAGAATTGGGATTGGATTTTACCGCCGAGCAGTGGGTGATATTGGATGCGCTGTATAAAAAAGACGGTATTTCGCAAACCGAACTTGCCAATCACAGTTTCAAAGATGCACCGACGACTTCACGGATTATTGATTTGCTGATTAAAAAAGGACTTGTAGAACGCGAGCGTTTTGATAATGACCGTAGGCGATACAAGGTATTTTTAACGGAAAAAGGCAAGGCTGATTATGAAACCGCCCTCCCTGCCGTCCACCAACTCCGTAAGCAGGGTTGGCAAGGACTTTCTGATGAAGATTACGACACTTACCTGCGAATTATGAATCAGATTTTTAGGAATTTTGACAAGAGTAGTGAGTAGCGAGAACAAAACTCGTGACTCGCTATCCGGCACTCATTACTCCTAAAACTTCGCAAGTTCTCCCTTCAAATAATTAATTACATCTATTTCAACAGCATCTATATCTTCCTGCAATTCAGACAAATACCAAGAGAGCCAATCGCCAAAGTGAACGTGGTACATCATGCGTTCAAACTTGTTATTGCCTTTGGAAAAAATCTCATATACCGATGCGTATTTTTTAATGATGTCCTGATTGATGCGGATGCGGATTTGATTGCGCTCCAAGTCGCTTTTATTCCTAAGATAAAGGATGGCAAGTTGCTCGTTTTTGCTACGCCAGCCGACAAGTTCGTTGTGGTTCATTTCGGGAACAACGTGATGCCAGCACAACATTTTTGAATTTTCATTGATTTGTTGGCGCAGACGTACCGCAGGGGCTTCCATACCTTCTGTGGTATAGATTATCGGAATTTTTCTCTTTAAGTGCTTTGCCATTTCAAGGGCGCGTACCATGATGTCTGCCTGTTCGTCGGCAAGTAATTCGGCGGCTGTTGGTATTGTATCAATGAGGTTATTATTAATAATATTTAATTTATTTAAAATATATAATTGCTGTACAATCGAATAGCCCAGACAAGCCCGCGGACTTGGTTTTCCGCCTGGCACTTGGATATAATCGAAGCCATGTTGCTGTGCTAAATTTATCAACTTGCCACCGGAGGAGATGCAAACGATTTTTGCGTCCGTTTTTAATGCTTTTTCAAAGGCTATCAAAGTCTCCTCTGTATTGCCGGAATAAGAGGAAAAAATCGCTAAAGTATGTTCACCAACATAAGCAGGTAAGTTATAGCCTTTGTTGACCAAAACGGGTATATTACTCTCATTTTCAAGCAGTTCCTTTACAAAAGTGCCACCAATACCCGAACCACCTAAGCCACATACCAATACGTGATGAATGGGCGATTTGTGTTTTTTGATTTTCGCAGCTTCGCCGATGTCAATGGCTTCTTTGAGTTGTTCGGGGAATTCGCGGATGAGTGTATCCATCATAGTTTTGATACTATTTTTCTAATTATAAACACTGGAATTTCGGACTGCAAGATAGGAAATATATTCAAAATTCTTCCCGTTTAATCGTCTGCCAATTCAAATCTTTAAATTGCGCTTCTATATATTGTTCAAATTTATATAAATCAGGTGGGCTGTCATGTCGATTAATGATACGATTTTGTTGATGGTCAGTTTTAATAAAAGTTGTAGTGGAAGGAACATCATATATTTGAGGTTTTCCGGTGCTTGGATATTGTTGGTTCAAGGCAAAATATCCGATGGCTTCTGCTCTTGCCTGAATGTTGACAATAGCCTCCATACCCACATGAGCTGAGTGATAACCAAGTGGCTCTGTATGTGCTATACCATGATATTTTACCATTCCGTCGCTATATAATTTCAACTCAAATGCAGGACATTTTCCGTAACATGGCTCACGCTTCAAACCCGCGACCACCACAGGCGCAGCAGGTACGGTATGTTTCTCAAATTCACCCTGACGCACAGGCTCAGGTGGTTCGATGGTTTCTCCCGATGTTTCTGTAATCGTCTCCTCTTCGACTGTTTTTTCTTCAACTGCTTTTTCTTTTGTTGTTGATTCCCATCGTGGTTTTCTCTCTGGAAGTTGGGTTGATACTTTTGGCGAACAGGCAGAGCATAGCAGCAAACCTGTTATGAATATGAGTATATTTTTCATAGTAATTGTTTTTTGCAATTTACGGAGTTTTGAGAGTATTATCAAAATCCATTTCCAATTTCTCACCCCAATACCTCATCAATCGCATCATTCAATCGCCTGTCAAGGTGGTCCATCATCAAATCAATATAATTACCTTTTGGTACTTCGCGTTTTTTGATTTTGTATTCGGTATCGTTGAGGGTCGTGATTTCATAAGTTCGGCGGGCTTTTCTTTTTTCAAAAAAGGTCTTGCGGTGGATGTTTTCGGGGATGTCCATTTTTTCTGTATTGGCACTCAAAATGATGTAGGAATGTGATTGATTATTTTTGCTTTTCCATGTGTGCAGACCGTCCTCGCCGTTGAAATATACACCCGCGCAATCGCCGTAAATATCAAGTATCAGGCCTACCAAAACATCATCTTCTTCCGGTGCTTTGAACTTGACGGGTTCGTGCTTGGGGAGTTGACGGATGATGTATTCTTTTCGGGCTTCTTCAATCGGTATGGTGGTTTTACCGTCTTCTTGTAGAATATTTTTCGTCACTTTTTCTTCATAATAAGATTTTCGATACCACATTGTTGTTACCTGACAATCAAATATTTTTAATTCGCAAATTTTTAAATATAATAAAACAGCTTCACGTAAATGCGCTCCCGCTAAGACCATTTTCCAATTATCACTCTTAGGATGAATGCGTTTATATAATTCTCTTTTCAAGCTGTTGAATAATGCTTCCCAGTCTTCCACGCGCTTCACCAATGCTTCATTATAATGCCGCAAACCCATACAAACCAGCGTAAAATCTTCTTCCAAATCCTGAATCTCGCCACTCATTTTTTCTACCCGCTCTTGGGTTTCCAAGTAGTCGGTATATTGTTGAGATTTTTTTTCATTTGACCAGAATTTCTTGGAATTTCGTTTTTCTTCCCGCTTCAAAATATCCAACTGACTCATCAAATTCAAATAAAAATTCCCCTCTTGCATTTTCATAATATTGCGCCTCAAATCGCTCGCATGTTCCGACCACGTATCGCGGGTGAGTTCTTCCAACATCAGTTCGGTTTTGAGCGGGTCGGCTTGCACCTCTATCTGCGTTTTACCGTCTTTCAGACTAACATCTACCACCAATTTATCCTCAAAATCGTACAGATTCAGTTGCTTCGACAAAGGTAAAACGAGGGTCTCGCGCAAGGTACGTTGGATTTGTCGTGCGCCGTATTTTGGGTCGTAGCCTGTGGTAGCAAAATGGTCAATCACGTCCTCCGTCAGGTTCAAATCTATATCGCGGTAGGCAATGCCTTCTCGTTTTTTGAACAAAGCAATTTCGCGGTTCACAACATACTTGACGACCTCTTTTGAAATGGGTTGGAAGGGAATAATCTCATCAATTCGATTAAACAATTCAGGACGAAAATGCTTACGAACCTCCGACATAAAATGCGATGTAACCGACTCAATATCAAGTTCTTGCTTCCAGCCGATGCGGTCTGATTGCAGCGTCTGTGCGCCGATATTGGAGGTCATAATAATAATGCTGCTACAAAAATTCACCAGTCTGCCCGAACTGTCCGTCAGTCGCCCTTCGCCGAGCAATTGCAGGAGCAAATCATAAAAGCTAGGGTCGGCTTTTTCGATTTCATCAAAGAGCAATACACAAAAAGGTTCGCGCCGGACAGCCGCCGTCAGCAAGCCGTCTTGGTAATAGCTGATGCCTGTCAATCGCTGCACATCATACGGATTGCTAAATTCACTCATATCAAAACGCACCATACGTTTGCGCGTACCAAACATAAACTCCGCCAAGACCTTTGCCATTTCGGTTTTGCCCACGCCCGTAGGTCCGACAAAGAGAAAAGAAGCAATCGGTTTGCCTTGTCGCGACAAGGCGGTTTTGACCATCGCCAGCATATTGGTCACGCTATTCACCGCAGGATTTTGACCAAATACATTGGAGCGAAAAAAGTCTCCCGCTTTACTGATGTCCATTGGCAAATCGGGGTCCACCATAAAAGGCGGCATACCTGTTTCTTCACAAAAATATCGAATCACAGCCGAGCGGTCAATTTCGGTTTGCACCTTTTTTCTTTGTATTTTTTGTTCTTTTTTATCAATATTTTTTTGATTTAATAAAATACTTTCCAAAAAGCGAATCGGCTTGCCCGGAAAACCGGAATAAGGCGTAAAACGGCGGTTGAGCCGAATGGTCTCTTTAATGGCTTCCGGCTGAATGACTACACGTTCCAGACGTGCAATATCGTTCACTTTTTGTACTATAATGTCTTCCAATCCTTCGCGGGGTTCTTCCAGTCTAACTACTTGAAAAAGAGACATATAGCCCGGACTACGCGCTTCAATCTGAGCAAATTCTTCGGAGGTACATTCCGTAATCAGGTTCACCTCTCCCCTACTCAGATAGGTACGTAAATACTCCGCCATACTTACATCATTGCCCGAATATTGCCCCACTTCAAACAGCTCTAAAAAATTGCGAACATATAATATTTCACCTTTATTTGATAGCTCTCTGCACAGCAAAGAAAGGTTCTGTTGCCAACCGACATCCTTAGTCAATTCACGTATCATCGTAGAGGCAGTCGTCTCCCAGATAATGGACTGCACACCCAGTTCTTTCCGCCGATGTGCCAACTCCCAGACCAATGCCGTTTTGCCAACACCCGATGCACCGACCAACAAAATATTCCGATTGAATCGACCCCGCAGGATGCGTGCCAATTGCTCCAGTTCAGTCTCGCGCCCATACACCACCCGACGCGGAATGACCAACATTCGCGCTACTTTGGGCAGCCATTCTTCCTGCTTGCTTTCGTCAAATTGGAGGAGTTCGACAGGTGTGAGAAAATCCAGTTGGAGTTCGGTGGTATCGAGTGCGAGGGCTTCGTACCACAGCGTAGGGATGACACTTTGCATATAGCGCAAACGGTCTTTTTGAGTAAAATTCAATTGAATACTCTCCTTGATTTTGGCTTCCAATTCATCGGCTTCCTCACTGTATGCCTCTACTCCCAAAGCAGGTACTATCGCCAGCCAACCCCGCTCGTTTTCGGTATAGAGATAATCAAATTCCATATCGAAAGCCGGATAGCGACGATGCTTGGGCTTGGGAATCTGTACCGTTACTATTGCTGACCGATACTTGCCTTCGGTGTGGTAGTCGAGGAGCTTATCGTAATCGCCTTTATTGAGGATTTTTTTCTGGAAAAGTCGTTGAAATTCAGCGGTTAATGTATTAGCATCGCTCGTCAATCTTATACTGTCTTTTTCATACAAAGGTATCAATATTTCATCCTCCGAAAAGCGTAAACGGACACTGAAAAACGGTATTTTAGTTGTGTATGACATTTGGAAAGTGTGATTCGTTGATTCGTGATTCGTTGATTCGTTTTGTAAACAATGAATTGCGAATCACGACACTAACAGGACGATTTTGTTGGTTAAAAATAGGGTTAAAAATACGATTTTATTTTTTAATGGTGAATGATTAGCGATTAATAATGCTTAACGATTAATGGTGAATGATTAATTTTTACAATATATAAATTATTTATTACAAAAATACATTAAATTATTATTTTATTTATACATTCATTAATCATTAACCATTATTTTCTCTTGTTAAGCTACTTGTGTACTGCGGCTAAAATGTTTGGCAATTTGCTCAAAAAGTTCGCGTAATTCGGTGGCTATCTCGTAGGGCGGATAACCGAGTAAGCCCTGCGAAACCATACGTTCTGCCTCGCGGTACAATCCGGCATTGAGTGCCAAGTACCCTGCACTGCGAAACAAGACCGAGCGCGAAGGTTCATTCGCTTCGTCTATTGGTATAAGCAAGGCTGCTTCACGCTCCGATTCGTAAGCCTGACGGAAATAGTGTTTGGCTTGTTCGGCTTCTCCTTTTTTCTGTAAAGCATAAGCCTGTTCTGCCAATTCCATGGCTTTGTTGTGTAATGGTCTTACGTTTTTCATCTTTTAATTAAAATTGCTTTTGGCGTAGCAAATTCTATAATCGCCACATATACAGGGAGTTTCGTATAATCTGATTGTTGTGTTTGTCGTTGCTTTTGCAGGATTTTGGCGCGATACCGGGCATCGTCTTTACCAATTTGACCACTCACTTCCAATCTTGCCGCATGTTGAAAAGGTAACAGCGACATCTTTTCCGACAACCAATAATCAATACCTGTTCCTTTGGCTGCCCGTTCAATTATTTTGTATGGTGTGTACTTTTTCAGCAGCAAAACCACCATGCCTTCTGCACCTTTTTCAGTCGCTTCCTGAATATCCCGCCATGTTCGTATCAATTTATCGGTCACTTCCGCTGTCCATGTCAAGGTCAGGTCTTCTTCTGCAACACCGATTATATTGAGTACAATACCGCTTTGGTGTTTGTTATAATCAAGACAAACCAAACAGGCATCAAAGCGTTCATCACTCCAATTTTGTGTCAGGTCAGGCGTATATTTCCTGATGTCTTCTAATACAATGGATTCCAAAATATTGATTTTATTTTTCTCAAAAATACGAACTTAATCCGACAAAAGAAAGGGGAAGCACTTAGATGAATGATTAATTTTTAAATACATAAAATCATTTCAATAAAAAATACATTAAAGCATTACTTTATTTATAGATTCATTAATCATTAACCGTTAAGCATTCACCATTATTTCCTACCTAAAATGGATGCTGGCTTAAATCGCATTAATATGTAATGCGTTGTTTTAGAGGGATTAATACATTACAAAGTAGGGGTAGTTTTGTCATAATTCGCCAAAGTTCTTTCCATTAAAGAAATTCACATGCGTTATTTTTAATAATTTAAATGATTTTTTTGGTATTCGCCGTTAAAAAATCCGGCTGTATAATAATGGAAGTGTAATGGTCAACGGTTAAGCATTTAACATTAGTCAATAGCATTACGTCAATGAACTTTTCCTGTACATACATACAGGTGTCATTAAGTCATTTGTAATCCTATCTATGGTGGAAAATGAAATTTAAAAGAAGTATATCTGAAAAAAATATATCATAAAGGTAAACTAAAATATTGAGCCTGTCAATTTTTTTCGTAAAAAAAATATATTTTAAAATTTTAAAAGAGTGTGACACACATTCATGGACTTATAATATGAAATTAGAAAAAGTCAAGATTAGCATGAGCCTCCGTAATGACTGCTTTAGCTGTCAAGTGGGCAGTAATTTGTCACAAAGCAATGATTTTCAAGTAATTGAATGTTGAGTTAAAACTACACTTGACAGCTAAAGCAGTCATTACAGCA